>JAGRIN010000567.1 GCA_020443245.1 Pseudomonadales bacterium | reverse complement strand
GGTCGAAGTCGGCGACGGCACCCGCCAGGCGGGCCCGGGCCCGCGACGGATCGCTCCACCGGGCCGCGACCTCGGCGAGCACGGGATCGCCGGTGCAGCCGTCGAGCACGGCGATGGCCTCCCGCAGCCGGGTGCGGATGCGGTCGCGCAGCTCGGCCGCGGCCGCCTTGGTGAAGGTGACGACGAGGATCTGGCGGGCCTCGAGCTCGCGCTCGACCACGAGCCGCACGAACAGCGTGGTGATCGTGTAGGTCTTGCCGGTGCCGGCGCTGGCCTCGACGAGGTGGCGGCCGAGGAGCGGCACGGTGGCGGGCTGGAGGGGGTTCATGCGCGCCGCTCCAGATCCAGGAGGCTGCCGAAGCCGAGCTCGGCCACCCGACCGGCCTCGGCGCCCTGCAGCGCGGCCTCGCCGCCCACGAGACGCACCCAGGCCTCCGGGGCCCCACCCCGGTTGCGCCAGTGCTGCCGCAGATCCTGGATGGCCTTGCGGCTGGCCTCGGCGGGCTCCATGCCCGTGCGCAGGCGCTCGGCGAGCCCCTTCGACGCCTCGGCGTGGAACGGCAGCGGCGTGGCGTGGCCCTCGAGGTAGCC
>JAGRIN010000566.1 GCA_020443245.1 Pseudomonadales bacterium | reverse complement strand
GCTCCCTGCCAGATCTCCAGCGGCGAAAACGCGTGTATGTGGATATCCCCCACCGCCGCCTTGACCTGGTGGCAGATGTCGATATAGGTCTGCCCGGTATAGTCCGGGTTGATGCCGCCTTGCATGCAGACTTCGGTCGCGCCGCGCTCCCAGGCCTCGGCGGTACGCCGCCTGATCTCGTCGGCACTGAGGTCGTAGGGCCGGCCGCGCAGATTTTCACTGAGCTTGCCCTTCGAGAACGCGCAAAACTGGCACTTGAAATAGCAGATGTTGGTGTAATTGATATTGCGGGTCACCACGTAGCTGACATCGTCGCCGTTGACCACTTTTCGCAGCGCGTCCGCCTGCTGGCACACCCTGGCAAAATCGGCCCCCCGGCTCTGGAACAAACGTATGATGTCTTTTTCGTCCAGCCCGTGTGCAGCGCGGGCCCGCTCAAGTATTTCCTCGATATCCGGACTCACCCTGGCGGGGTCCGCCGGCGCCGCCAGCAGCGACACCTCCAGTGCCGGCAGTGCATCACCCGTGCCGGTCTCCCAGCTGTCCACCCGCGGGAATCCCTCGGCGTCGATCGCTCGCAGCACCGCGGTT
>JAGRIN010000565.1 GCA_020443245.1 Pseudomonadales bacterium | reverse complement strand
CGTTGTCCTTGTCCGACAGGCCCACGGCGGCAAGCGAGGCATCCGTGTGGGACTCGACCTCCGGGCCGATCGAGAGACCCGGATAGCGCCGGTTGTCCCGGCCGAAGTAGGCAGCGACCCGCACATTGTCGCGGACGCTTAGCGACTCGAAGCAGGCGTTGAGTTGGAACGTGCGGGCGATGCCGGCATGGCAGATGGCTTCCGGCGGGAGATGGGTAATGTCGCGCCCATCAAAGATGACGGAGCCGCCGGTTGCCGGGTTCAGCCCGGATATCACTTCGAACAGCGTGGTCTTGCCGGCGCCATTCGGGCCACCAATGCCGAGCACCTCACCCTGGGCCACCTCGAAGCTCAGATTGTCGACCGCCGCCAGCGCGCCGAAATGTTTGGAAACTCCCTTGCAGGTGAGCAATGGCGGTCCGGCGGCGGTCAAGTCTCGTCGTCCTTCGTCAGGCTTTCATCCACGGCGGCAGCATGAACGCCGCCGTGTCGTAGGGTGCTGGCGCGATGAGCAGGCCGCTCTTGGTATGATCCTGAATCTGCAGGAACTGATGTGGCATGCCAAGCGAGGAGTCCTTGGTCTGGGTCGGATA
>JAGRIN010000564.1 GCA_020443245.1 Pseudomonadales bacterium | reverse complement strand
GCGGGCTTGAGGCGACGGAGGAGATGAAGCGGCTCATCGCGGCGCAGGCCTGTCTCCTCCTCGTCGGGCGGCCGGAGCGCTGGTATCATTCGCTGCGCACCATTCATCTCTACCCGGCCGGTTTTCAAAGCCGCATGCAGGAGCGCGAAGGCTATGTCGTCACCGAGCGCGCGCAGGGCCGGCTCGGCGAAAGCTGGCGCTATGGGCCCGTCATTCTTTCATGGCGCGATGCCGCACAGGGCGCGGCGAACCCGCACGACGGGCGCAATGTCGTCTATCACGAATTCGCCCACCAGCTCGACAGCGAGACGGGCGTCGTCGACGGCGCGCCGCTGCTCGATGAGACGCAATCCGCCGGCAAATGGGCGCGCGTGATGCAGAGCGCTTATGACGGCCTGCGCGCGGACATCGTTCAGGGCGAGGCGCATTTCCTCGACCCCTATGGCGCGACATCGCCAGCAGAGTTCTTCGCCGTCGCGACCGAGCAGTTCTTCGAGCAGCCGGATGCGATGCGCCGCGCCCTGCCCGCGCTGTTTTCGGAACTCCGCGACTACTTCAATGTCGACCCGTCAGCGTGGACTTAGAAGCCCCTGCC
>JAGRIN010000563.1 GCA_020443245.1 Pseudomonadales bacterium | reverse complement strand
AGCCATGAAGACGACGACCATGCCAGAGAACAGGAGGAGGAAGGAGTTGTCGACGAAGGCGCCGGTATCCACCGCGGCGGCCGGTGCGGCTGCGGCGGATGCGATTGCGGTCAGCAGTCCTGTCGTCATGCGACTCCCCTTTGCTGCATTGCAGCATGGTGTCGCACCTGCGAAGAAAAGTAAACGGCGGGGGATCGATTTTCGAAGGGGGGGTTTGTCCGGCCTAGCCGCCGACGAACAATATCCCCGCGATCGCCGCGCTCATCAGGTTGGATAAGGTGCCCGCCGCAACGGCCCGGAGACCGAAGCGGGCGATCTCGCCCATCCGCTCCGGAATGAGGCTGCCGAGCCCGCCGAGCAGGATGCCCACCGAGGAGAGGTTGGCGAAGCCGCACAGGGCGAAGGTCAGCACGGCGAGCGAGCGCGGGCTGAACTCGCCCTCCGCCCCGGTCAGCGTGAGGTAGGCGACGAATTCGTTGAGGATGATCTTCTCGCCGAGGATGGCCCCGGCGGCCTGCGCCTCGGACCACGGGATGGAAAGGACATACATCAGCGGGGCGAAGATCCAGCCGAGGATGGACTGGATGGTCAGCCCGTCA
>JAGRIN010000562.1 GCA_020443245.1 Pseudomonadales bacterium | reverse complement strand
GAGGGCTTCTCTCAACTACCAGACCGGCGGCACGTTGTGGCCGTCTCTTGAGTCAGCCACTTCTCAGGATTTGACACCATGAAAAAAACAAAATGGATTCTGCTGGCCCTCATCGCCATAGCGCTGGCTCTGGTCGCCGGATACTTTCTCGGCAAACGTGGGCATACGACGGCGAGTTCGGATCAGCCCGCCACTTCGGCTAGCGCAGCGCCGGAGCGCAAGATTCTCTACTGGAAGGCTCCCATGGACCCGAACTTTCGCGGTGACAAGCCCGGCAAGTCACCCATGGGCATGGACCTGGTGCCGGTGTACGCAGACGGCAGCGCAAATAGCGAAGGCAGTGATGTCAGGATTGATCCGGCTGTAGTGAACAATCTGGGCGTACGCACCGCCGAGGTCATGCGGGGTTCACTGGCCAATCGCATCGAGGCGGTCGGCTATGTGGGTTATGACGAAGACACGCTCACAAGTATCAACACCCGCGCCGATGGCTGGGTGGAAAAGCTGGCGGTCAAGAGCGTGGGCGACCCGGTACGCAAAGGCCAACTGTTGTATGCCTTGTTTTCACCCAAACTGGCCACCGCCGAGCGCGAATACCTGA
>JAGRIN010000561.1 GCA_020443245.1 Pseudomonadales bacterium | reverse complement strand
ACCAAGATCGACCGTGCGTGATACATCATAAAGGGTCATGAGTGCTCATAGTGGGTCACGTTGGTCCGGTCCTCATCCTGCATACACCTCTATTGAGTTATGCCGCCTCAGCGCTCAGGGCTGAACGGGCGGCCTTCCGCTCAAAGCTGGCTGGACTCTCGTATCCGATTGATGAGTGAAGTCGTCGTTTGTTGTAGTAGGTTTCGATGTAGGTGAAGACTTCAAGCTTGAGCCTTTTCGGCGACCATCCCCGCCCGCCTATGCACAACTCCTTTTCTAGGGTCGCGAAGAAGCTCTCGGAGACGGCGTTGTCCCAACAATCCCCTTTCCTGCTCATCGATTGGATTATGCCGGCGTTCCTACAAGTCTCACGAAACAGTTCCGATGTATACTGGCTCCCCCGGTCAGAGTGGAAGATAAGGCCGGAACTGACATCCCGTCTTCCGAGCGCCATCTTTAGTGCGTCGTCAACGAGTTCAGCCTTCATCTGGGACTGGATCGACCAACCCACCACCATTCGGCTAAAGAGATCGATTACTACAGCCAGGTAGATAAACCCCCACGGGGTTCTGAGATAGGTTATATCGCCCACCCAGAGACGATTT
>JAGRIN010000560.1 GCA_020443245.1 Pseudomonadales bacterium | reverse complement strand
GGGACAGATTCGCTTCGACCTGGCTGGTGCGCATCAGGTGTATTCCCGTGAGTAGAACTCGGTAGAGATACAGCAGTGGCTTGACCCGTGGAGGGCTTTCTTTCTGAAACAATTTCCACTGTGTTGCAGCGAAGCCGAGGTAGTGATGGGCGTGATGCTTTGTGAGGCAACTCGGGGCGATGGCTTTGAGCTCTTCGTGTTCCGGCGTTGTGTGGACGATGAGCGGCGAAAGTACTTGTTCCATGACATAGCCGTTCTTCTTGAGCATCAGTTCGAAGAACTTTCTGGCATCATGAGTCACCAGGTCGATTTCCAATCCGCCATGGATACCAGATCTCTCCACAGTCTCTTCCTTGCTCTTCAGCCCAACGATCTGCTTCAATGGAAGAAGGTGAACACCCCGTAGGTCGAAGTCCGAGTCGGGTGATGGGAAGCCGTACAGGTGCGCTCCACTGATTGTGGCGAAAAGTAGCGGGTATGGATGGTCTTCGATTTGTTTTGCGAGTATTGAGTCAATCTGGTTCATGATTGATTATCTTCACCTGGGTCGGTGTACTTCGTCAATTCGCTTTGCTCCTTAACCCTTCCGAACTCAGAGACGCAATTTGT
>JAGRIN010000559.1 GCA_020443245.1 Pseudomonadales bacterium | reverse complement strand
AGAGGTAGGAGGATTTCGATGAACCAAGCTGATGCAATACAGAGGGCCGCTGCTTTTACGCTTGAGGCAATGGGAAGAAGTGTGGAGCCGGAGTCTGCCACGATCGTCGAACGTCCCGATGGGCGTCGCTATTGGTCCATCGTCTACCGACAAGAGGCCTTCTTGCCTGAGGAGGCAGCGGCGGGCGCCGTCATCGACGGCCCTTACGTGCTCCGTGTCGATGACGCTAGCGGCGAAGTTTCTGTGCTCGGCTGACGAGGCTCAGCCGCATCATCAGCCTTCCAAACGTCGGGCAGGAACTGCTCCAGCTCCCCGACGGGCGTCGTGCCGATCTTCGCCAGCACGCTTGTCAGATACCGCTGTGGATCGACGCCGTGGCGTTCGCAACTGGCGATGAGCGACCAGAGCCTCGCGTGGTTCTCGGCAGCCGCATCGTTTCCGGCGAAGAGCCAATTTTTTCGGCCCAGGGCGACGCGTTTCAGCGCCCGCTCTGAAGCATTGTTGTCGATGTTCAAAAAGTGTGCGTTCCGCTACGCATCCGGCCCGCAGATGATACAATGACCGTTGGGATGGTTAGTCCACTCCATGTGTTGGGCGATTTTCATTGGCAAG
>JAGRIN010000054.1 GCA_020443245.1 Pseudomonadales bacterium | reverse complement strand
CTGATGGACAAGTGGGATGCTGAAGAGACGCTGCGCCTGATCGGGGAACACAAGGTAACGCATACGCATATGGTCGCCACAATGTTCCACCGGCTCCTCGCATTGCCGGCGGATGTACGCGGCAAGTATGACCTCGGACAACTCCGGTATGTGCTTCATGGCGCCGCGCCGTGCCCGGTGCACGTCAAGCAGGCCATGATGGACTGGCTCGGTCCGGTCATCTACGAATACTACGCGGCCACCGAGGGTGGCGGCGGCTTTTTCATCGGCCCTGAAGAGTGGTTGGCGAAGCCGGGCAGTGTGGGCAAGTCCCCGGAGGGCGCAGACAACCGCATCCTCGACGACGATGGCAATGAAGTGCCGCAGGGTACGGTGGGCACGATTTACTTCAAGGCGCCCGAAACGCGTTTCGAGTACTACAAGGATTCCGAGAAGACATCGAAGAGTTATCGTGGCGATTACTTCACGCTCGGTGACATGGGCTATTTCGACGAGGACGGATACCTGTTCCTGACGGGGCGCAGCGCCGAGACGATCATCTCGGGCGGTGTGAACATCTATCCGCAGGAAACCGACGATGTGTTGCTGAAGCATCCCGCCATTGCGGATGTCTGCACAGTCGGTGTCCCGAATGACGAGTGGGGCGAAGAAGTGAAGTCTGTCGTGATGCTGAAGGAAGGGGTCGAGGCAGGCGATAAAATCAAGGAAGAGCTCATCGCCTTCGTTCGTGATCACCTGCCGGCCTTCAAGGCGCCACGTACGATCGACTTCGTCGACGACCTGCCGCGCCTGCCGTCCGGGAAGATCCAGCGACGTCTCGTTCGCGAACCTTACTGGGCCGGACGCGACAAGCAGATCTAGGCGGCGACCGTCCTCTTCAGGACAAAGTGATCGCAGCCGTTCATCGCCGCGAACGTGTCGAGCCCGGATTCGAGCGCGGCGGTGAACTCACTTGTCTGTTTGACGCCGGGTTCCAGGAACAGTGCCTTGATTTCGAGTTCACGTTTGCGTCGGTGCGCCTTCGCGTCGATTCGCGCGACGATTTCATCTCCCCACAACACAGGCAAGGTGAAGTACCCGTACACGCGTTTCGGTGCCGGAACGTAGCACTCAAGCAGGTATTCGAAGTCGAACAGGTCTGCAAGACGCCGCCTGTTGATGATGATGTTGTCGAACGGGGAGAGCACCGAGACCTGGCGCTTGCCGAGGCGCAGCGGAAGTCGTTCCAGTGCGTCGGCGTGCGCGTACCAGTGGCGCCCGTTCATCGTGACGGCCTGGAGCTTGCCCTGTTCCACGAGACGGTCCGCCGTTTGCCCGAGATCCTTTCGCAAGGGACGACCGTAGAATTTTCGCAGCGTCGTTCGTGCGAATGCGATGTCTTCTTCGGTGACGATTCCGTGGCTGCCGGCGATGCGCGTGACGATGAACTCCAGCCACTCGGCTTCTGATGGCATCGTAGTATCGACGTCGGACGGGAGTACGCGTTCTGGCAAGTCGTATCGCTTCTGGAACCCGTCTCGCGATGTGATCATCAGTTCCCCACCCAGAAAAAGGAGTTCCAGCGCCAGCTTTGCGGGCTTCCAGTCCCACCAACCGTTCGATTTACGCCCGGGTGGTGCTTCGAAGTCCCGGGACTGAAGCGGACCTTCGGCGCGGACGCGTGCGATGATTTCCCGAGCGAGTTTCCGGTCCGGCGCGTTGCGCCTGCGCCAGCCTTCCTTCATCGGCAGGTAGAAGCGATAGTCTTCCATGGGCAGGAAGGCGGCCGCGTGAGACCAATACTCGAAGATCGTGCGATCGCGCGCGAGCATGTCGTCGAGCATCCGGGGCGCGTAGTTGGGCACGCGCGTGCCGAGCACGTGATGATGGGCGCGCTCGACCACGGAGATCGTATCGATCTGCACGTACCCCAACTGCGTGATCGCTTTTAGTGCGCCGCGTTTGCCTCGACCGAAAGCCTGCCCTCTCAGGAGGCCCTGCGATTCGAGCGCAATGCGACGTGCGTCGCGCTGCGATATTTCCATCGGTTCCATCCGCTTAAGGGTAGCGGTTCCGTGTTAAGCTTTCACGAACTCCTTCAACACCGACGTGACACGACATGCGATCTGTTTTACTGCTCATTCTGTCCATTTTGACTTTCGTCGCCAGCGCCGCCAGTCCAGAGGCGAGCTATGGCGAACACGGCATGGTGACCTCTCGATCCGAGTTTGCCTCGCAGGCAGGCATCGAAGTAATGAAAGAAGGTGGCAATGCTGTAGACGGCGCTGTGGCCACCGCTTTTGCGCTGGCAGTGACATACCCCTCAGCGGGCAATATTGGCGGCGGTGGATTTGCCGTCATCCGGCTCGCCGACGGGAAGGTGGTGACGCTCGACCATCGCGAGAAGGCGCCGGCCAGTGCGACCCGCGATATGTACCTGGATAAGGACGGGAATGAAATAGAAGGGCTGTCCCGCAACTCTCACAAGGCATCCGGCGTACCAGGCTCGGTCGATGGCCTCCTGACGATGCAGGAGAAGTACGGCAAGCTCACGCGCAAGCAGGTGATAGCCCCGGCGATCCGGCTCGCGAAGGACGGCTTCGTACTCTCGCGCGACATGGCACTGCAGTTCAAGGAGGTGCTGCCGAGTATGCAGCAGTATCCCGCTTCGGTTGCGAAATTCACCCGCAAGGACGGGTCTCTTTATGAAGAAGGGGACACGTACCGGCAACCTGAACTGGCCGCGGTCCTCCAGCGCATTGCTGACAAGGGCCGCGATGGTTTCTATAAGGGCAAGACCGCAGAGTTGATCGCTGCGGAAATGAAGCGTGGTAACGGCAACATCACCATGGACGACCTCGCGAACTATCATTCAGTGTGGCGCGAGCCGATACACGGCACCTACCGTGGCTACGACATCTGGGGCATGGGGCCGCCTTCTTCGGGCGGCGTGATGATCGTGCAGATGCTCAACATGATGGAGCCTTATGACCTGCATGCCATGGGCTACGGCAGCGCCGCGGCAGTGCACCTCATGGTCGAAGCGGAACGGCGCGCCTATGCAGACCGCGCCGAATACCTCGGTGACCCCGACTACTATGAGGTCCCGATCGCCAAACTCATCGAGAAGGACTACGCGCGCAAGCGGTTCGCGGACTTCCAGCCCGACAAGGCCAGTGACAGCAACGATATCGGTGCCGGCCATTGGCCGCCGGAGCACATGCAGACCACGCACCTCTCCGTGATGGACGGAGATGGTGTCATGGTTGCGATGACCACGACCCTGAACAGCAGCTACGGCAACAAGATTGTCGTGCCCGGAACCGGCATGCTGCTGAACAACGAAATGGACGACTTCTCCATCAAGCCCAACACACCGAACCAGTTCAACCTGATCGGTCGTGAGGCCAACCAGATCGAACCGGGCAAACGCATGCTGTCCTCCATGTCGCCCACGATCGTGACCAAAGACGGCAAGCCGGTCCTGATTGCCGGTTCGCCGGGTGGCTCGACCATCATTACGACAACCCTGCAGGTCATCGTGAATGTGATCGACCACGGCATGAGCATCGAGGACGCAGTGTCGAAGCCTCGCTTCCATCACCAGTGGAAACCGGACGTTGTGATGATCGAACCCTGGGGCCTGTCGCCTGACACGATCGAGATCCTGAAGAAGATGGGGCACAAGTCATTGCGTGAAGTGCGGTTCGGCCGAGGTATCGGGGACGCGAACTCTATTGAGTACGTTGATGGTATGATTCGGGGCATCAAGGACCCGAGGAACGAGGGGGGTGCCGTCGGCTACTGAACGCATCGTCCCCGCCAACAGGGGGGCAGGTTGCCCAGCCGATTACTGCTCGTCGATGCGTTCAACCTCATACGGCGGATATACGAGGCCCGCAAGGATGCCATGTCCGCCGTTATCGAGGCGTCGACCCAGTCCCTGGACCGCGCGCTCAAGACGATTCGCCCGACTCATGCGTGTGTCGTCTTCGACAGTCACGACACCACGTGGCGACACCTGCTCTACCCGGACTACAAAGCGAATCGTTCGCCCGCACCGGAGGTCCTGCTTCGTGGTGTCCCCGACTTCATGGCGGCGTTCGAACGGATGGGGGTGAAGTCAGTGATGCTGCCCAGCTACGAAGCCGATGATGTCATCGCAAGTATTGCCGCGGCGATATCGGCGAGTGGAAACGACGTGACCATCCTGTCGACAGACGGCTTGTTTCTTCAACTGCTCTCGGACCATGTTGCAATCGTGAATCATTTTGACGGCCATCACTGGCGCGAGGCAGATGTCGTGGAAAAGTACGGGGTCCGGGTCGACCAGCTTTGCGATCTCTGGGCGATGGCGGGCGATACGAGCAATAACATCAAGGGCGTGCCGCGCATAGGCGCAAGGACGGCCGCCTCATTGCTCGCCGAATATGGCACGCTGGAAGAGATTCTGCGAACCGAGGATGACAATGCCTCGGCAAACCGCGTCCGGCTTGGCGGCGATGTCGCCCAGCGCTGCAAGCAGCTGGTGACGCAAAAGACGGATGTGGAAGTGGGGATCAACTTGAGAGAACTGAGGCTGGAAGTATGAAGTGCTTCAAATCCTATGACATTCGCGGGCGAGTCCCGGACGAACTGAACGAGGACATCGCGTGGCGAATCGGTCGTGCCTACGCGGACTACCTGTCGCCGAAGAACGTGATCGTCGGGCACGACATCCGCCTTTCCAGCCCCGCGATGAGCGATGCGCTGGTAAAGGGACTGACCGAAGGTGGCGTCAACGTTCATCACATCGGCCAGTGCGGGACTGAAGAAGTCTATTTCGCCACGGCGCACTTCGGTATGGACGGGGGTATCGTCGTCACCGCCAGCCATAATCCCAAGGATTACAACGGGATGAAGCTGGTGCGCGAACAGTCTCGACCGATCAGCGGTGACACCGGTTTGTTCGACATTGAAAAACTGGTTGAGGCAGGTGAATTCAGGACGGCGCCGTCGCAAGGTAGTGTCCAGCGACTCGACCATCGGCCGGCCTATGTCGCGAAGCTGCTCGAATATGTCGACGTCGGTTCGCTGGGCCCGCTTGTCATTGTTGCCAACGCAGGTAACGGCGGAGCCGGTGAAGTGATCGACCGCATCGAACCGTTTTTGCCCTTCCGGGTCGTCAAGGTCCAGAACGAGCCCGATGGTAACTTCCCGCATGGCGTTCCGAACCCGCTGCTTGCTCCAAACCGTGCGCCGACGATCGAGGCGATCAAGGCAAGCGGCGCCGATCTCGGCATTGCCTGGGACGGCGATTTCGATCGTTGCTTCTTCTTTGACGCGTCCGGCCGTTTCATCGAGGGCTACTACATTGTCGGCCTGCTCGCGGAAGCCTTCCTGCGCGACGCACCGGGTGAGAAGATTGTCCACGACCCACGACTCGTCTGGAATACCATCGCGATTGCCGAGGAACACGGTGGCAAGGCGGTCATGAGCAAGACAGGGCATGCCTTCATCAAGGAGCGCATGCGCAGCGAGAATGCCATCTATGGCGGTGAGATGAGCGCGCATCACTACTTCCGGGACTTCTCCTATTGCGACAGCGGCATGGTGCCGTGGCTCCTGGTTGCGGGACTCATGTGCCAGACGGGCAAATCACTGGCGCAACTCGTCGATGAGCGGATGGCGCTGTTCCCCGCGAGCGGAGAGATCAATCGCACCATCGACGATCCACCGAGCGTTATCAAGGCCATCGAGGCGCACTATGCGGCCTCTGCCCTCAGCGTGGATCACACCGATGGACTCAGCATGTCGTTCGCTGACTGGCGCTTCAACGTCCGGATGTCCAACACCGAACCTGTGGTCCGGCTCAATGTCGAGTCACGGGGAGACGTGGCCCTCATGAATGCGAAAACCGAAGAACTGTTGGCCCGCATGGGCGGTACCGGCGGGTGAGCTGGCTCGGCAAGATCCTGGGTGGCGGGCTCGGGTTCTTTATCGGCGGGCCTATTGGCGCGGTGCTCGGTGCGGTCATTGGCCACCAGGCACTGGATGCGGATTCCGGGCAGGGCGGCGGCGGTTTTTTCTCCCGCCTCGAAACGAAGCAGAGCCTTTATTTTACCGGTGTCTTTTCGATGTTGGGCAAACTCGCAAAGGCCGACGGGGTGGTGTCGCAACACGAGATCGACATGGTCGAACGCGTGATGCGCGACAACCTGAGGCTGACGCCCGACGCGCGCCGGTTTGCGATCCAGGTCTTCAACACGGCGAAGAACTCATCCGACTCATTCGAGGACTACGCGAGGCAGTTTCACCAGGAATTTCGATTCCAGCGCGAGGTCCTGACCTCCATCATCGACCTGCTGCTGGTTGTCGCGCATGCCGATGGCGCCATGCATCCCACCGAGGAACGGCTGATCAGGCAGGCAGCCGGCATCTTCGGTGTGGAACGTGAATACGAGCAACTACAGCAGCGCTTTGGCGGGTCGGCGTCCGAGGTGGATCACTGTTACGAAATTCTCGGGTCGAAACGCGGAGACGATCTTGCGAGCGTGAAGCGTCGGTACCGAAAGCTTGCGATGGAACACCATCCGGACCGGATCCAGTCGAAGGGCATGGCGCCGGAATTCGCGGCGCATGCCGAAGAGCGATTCAAGGAAATCCAGCATGCCTGGGACGTGGTGGAGAAGGACCTGCAGTCCCGGGCATAGGTCAGATCTGGTTGTTCTCCGCCTTCTTTGCTGCCGTACGATTGGTCAGGGAAATGAGATCCACGAGAATGTTGCTCGACTCCACCAGGTAGGCGTCCGGTTTGTCCTGTACCTTGTCGGCCTCAGGGAGGCCGGATTCTTCCTCGGTCGGTGTCGAATTCTTGGGAACGTCGACCACACCGGCCATCTCGTTACCCTTGATGCCGCCTTCAGATGACTTGCCGTCTGCGGACTTCTCGTCGGGTGAAGTGATACCGCCGCCGGAGGCGGAGGGGGTACCGTTTTGCGCGAGCGTGGGCTCATCGTCGTTCTTGAGTTCATCGAGCGAGTCGATTTTCGCCAGGCCCTCGGCCTCACGGCGCGTGTTTTCGAGCGTAAGCCAGAACTTGTCTTCGGATTCCTTCTCTTCCTTGCGCTTTTCCTCGTTCAGGGTGACGTCTTTCTCTTCAGCCAGTTTCTGGCGATAGGCGTTGGCGTCCTTCTGGTACTCGAACTCAGGGTCGTGGGAGACGCGGGCCTCGTGCAGGTTCCTGAGGTCCGGCAGGTATTCGGCGACTGAATTCTTGGGTCGGAAGGTGGTCGGTTGGATCTTGTCCCACGGCAGGGGGCTGTCCAGCGTCGATTCGCCAATGGAATCCGGGTCATAGTCGGCCGGATAGGAGATATCGGGCAGAATGCCCTTGTGCTGGGTGCTTTCGCCCGTGATGCGGTAGAACTTCGCCTGGGTGAGTTTCAGCTGGCCGCGGTTCAGCGGGAGCAGGGACTGGACGGTGCCTTTGCCGAAGGTCTGGCTGCCGATGATCACACCACGCTGATAGTCCTGGATCGCGCCGGCGAAGATCTCGGACGCGGAGGCCGACAGTCGGTTGACCAGTACGGCCAGCGGGCCGTCGTAGACGGTGCGGATATCCCTGTCGTTCAGGATGTCCACGCGGTTGCTCTTGCTCCGGATCTGCACGGTCGGGCCGCGATCGATAAAGAGTCCCGTCAGGGTACGCGCTTCCTGGAGCGAACCCCCACCATTGTCGCGCAGGTCGATGACGATACCTTCTACGCCTTCGCCCATGAGTTCGGTGAGCAATTCGCGTACATCGCGCGTCGTGCTCTTGAAGTCTTTGTCGCCTTGCTGGTATGCCTTGAAGTCGATATAGAAGGTCGGGATCCGGATCACACCGATCTTGTGTTTCGCGCCGAACTGCTCGACGTCGATCACTTCGGCCTTCGCGCTCTGTTCTTCGAGCTTCACGGTATTGCGTGTAATCGCGACGACTTTCGACTCCGCCTGGTCCTTGGCCTTGGCGGGAATGACGTCGAGGCGCACAATCGTATCCTTCTTGCCGCGTATGAGTTGGACGACCTCATCGAGGCGCCAGCCGATCACATCGACCATCTCGCCATCTTCACCCTGGCCGACCGCGACGATCTTGTCGTTCGGGAAGATCTGCTTCGATTTGTCGGCAGGTCCGGCCGGAACGAGACTGACCACCTTGGTGTACTCATCCTCGCGCTGCAGCACGGCGCCGATGCCCTCGAGCGAGAGGCTCATGTTGATGTTGAAGTTCTCGCTGGTCTGCGGCGAGAAATACTGGGTATGCGGGTCGTACGTCCGCGTGAACGAGTTCATGTAGAGTTGGAACACGTCCTCTGAGTTGGTTTGAACCGTGCGCGACAGGCGGTTCTGGTATCGCTTGATCAGCAGGTCCTGGATGTCCTTGGGGTCCTTGCCCGCAAGTTTGAGGTTCAGAATCGCGTTCTTCACGCGCTTGCGCCACAAATCGTCGAGCTCGGCCATGTCGGTGGCCCAGTGGGCCTCCTTGCGGTCGAGTTCCAGCGACTCATCCTTGGTGAAATCGAATTGGTCGATACCTTGCTGGAGCATGGCGATGACCTTGTCGAACCGGTTTACCACCCGGAGGTGATAGCGGTTGAAGATCTCGAATGCGGGCTCGACATCGCCGCGACGGAGCAGGTTGTCGAGTGAGTCGCGATACTGGCTGAACTCGGCTACGTCGCTGGCGAGCAGGTAACTCTTGCTTGGATCCAGATCGTCGAGATAGCCGTCGAAGATGCGTTCGCTCTGGTGGTCGTCCAGCTCCGTGGTGACGTAATGGCGGCTGGCGAGCGCATCGACAATGTTTCGTGTCGTGTTCGCATGGACCGGCAACGGCTCGAGCGGTTCGACTGTGGTGGCAAGGGCATTCGAAAGGGGTGCGAACGCGGCGAACGCCACCAACGCGCCCAGGATAATACGGGACATGCTTTTCATACGGCTTAGGACCTCCGACGGCACGTTTAGTTTAGTGGGCTGGCATCTTTTCGATCAAGGATTTGGTCAAAGCGCAAAACGGGTGCGATAATGCCCGCTTCGCCCGCCGGCAGAAAGGAAGCAAATTGAAATATTCATTAAAAATCATTGTCTTGTCGCTAATATTTGCAGTGACTTCTAATATTGCGATCGCCGCAACGGAAGGCAGCGAAAACGACGACGCGAATCTTAAACGCGACATGGGGTACTTCTTCGGGTACTCGTTCGGCAACATTTTGAAAGAAGGCGGTAATACTGACCTGGATTTCGACGCTTTGCTCGAAGGACTTAAGGACTCTGTATCGAATAGTGCGCCTACACTCTCCCGGGACCAGCAGCAAGCTGTGATCGCCGCAATCCAGGAGAACCAGAAGCAGCGCAAGGCCGAGCAGGAAAAGATGGCTGAGCAGGTCCAGGCGCAACAGAGCGAACTGGCCCGCAAGAATCTCGCTGACGGCATGGAATGGCTGAAAGAAAATGCCAAGAAGGATGGTGTGAAACAGACCGCCTCCGGACTCCAGTACCAGGTGATCGAAGCCGGTACCGGCAAGAGCCCGACGGCCGAGAGTAGGGTTAAAGTACACTACGAAGGCAAGCTGCTGGACGGCACAGTGTTCGACAGCTCGATCGCACGCAATGAGCCGGCGGAATTCGGTCTGCAGCAGGTCATTCCGGGCTGGACCGAGGGGCTGCAGCTCATGAAGGAAGGCGGCAAGATGCGCCTCTTCCTGCCGCCGGACCTCGCTTATGGCCCCGGCGGCACGCGTGGCATCCCGCCGAACTCCGTTCTGATCTTCGACGTGACCCTGCTCGAGGTCAAATAGCCCCCGTCAATCAGCCACGATAATCCCGATCGCCTCCAGCAACACCTGTTGCTGGACGTGATCGATGGTGACATCCGTCATGTCTATCTTGCGGACGTCGAGACCGTCGATCTGTGCGCCCCGCAGGTCCGCGCCGGCCAGCCGGACGCCCTGGGCGCTGACGCCATGAAGCTCGACCTCCCGCAGTTCGGTTCCTTCGAGACAACACTCGTCCAGGATGGCGTGGACCATCGTCGAGCGCGAGAAGTCGCACTCGCGCAGGTCCGCACCGGTGAAGTCGGCATAGGAAAGGTTGGAGTCGACGAGACGCCCTCCGTGAAGCGCGACGCGTGCGCCAACCACATGTGTCGCCGTGGCATGGCTGAAGTCGGCCCCTTGCGCCTGGCAGTCGTTCAGTTCGATCTCATAGAGGTCCGCGCGGGAAAAGTTTGCCATCGTCAGGTCGCAGCGACTGAAAACGGTGCCGGTGGTCCGGGCGAATTTGAAGCTGGTGCCCGCTTCTGACTCGGCGTCGTAGAAGTGGCAGCCGGAGAACCGGCAGTTTTCCAGTTTCGCACTGTCGAAGCGGCACGCGATGAATTCGCAATCGTCGAATTCGCAAGCGACGAGCTCGATCCCGGTGAAGTTTACGCGCTCAAACCGGACGCCGGTAAACGTGGCATCGGAGGTTTCTTCCTCCCATGCCACGTCGGCATAGCGTTCGGTCATGCGAAAGCTTCGCGAAGGCGTGCAACCGCCAGGGCGTTCGCGTCGCGCGCCCCTTCGAGCAGGTCTGTCATGCCGAAGAAACCGTGGATCATGCCGCTGAACCGTTTGACGGTAACGTCGACGCCGGCGGCTTTGAGCTTTTCGGCATAGGCTTCGCCCTCGTCGCGCAATGGGTCGAATTCGGCGGTGATAACTGTCGCCGGTGGCTGGCCTTCGAGATTCTCGGCGCGCAGTGGAGAGATCATCGGGTCGAACCTGTCGGCATCACCAATGTAGTGACCGAAGAACCACTCCATCCCCGTGCGGGTCAGCATGTAACCCTCGGCGTTGACGCGATAGGACTCGGTATCGAGCGCGCTGTCAGTGACCGGATAGACCAGCAACTGGTGCGCGATAGAGGGTCCGCCGTGAAGGCGCGCCTTGAGGCTGACACACGCCGACAGGTTACCGCCGGCTGAGTCGCCGCCGACGGCGATCCTCGCCCGGTCGACGCCCAGCCGGGCCGCATTGTCGTGAACCCAGCACAACACGGTATAGCAGTCGTCCAGTGGCGCCGGGAAGGGATGTTCCGGTGCCAGTCGGTAATCGGTGGCAATGACCATCGCGCCGGTGTCCCTCGCAAGGTTGCGGCACACGTTGTCGTGCGTTTCCAGGTCTCCGATCACCCAACCGCCGCCGTGGTAGTAGACGAGGCAGGGCAGCACATCGGCGTCGACCGGCTTGTATATCCGTACGCCGACACCCGCAGCGTCGGTATCGGTGACGTCGAACATCTCCGCTTTCGAGAACGCACCGTTCATGGCGCGATACATTTCGCGTGCCGCGGGCGGTTCCATCTCATTGAGGGGCGTGCCCCCGGCTTCTGCCATTTGCTTCAGCATGCCTTCAACGGTTGGATCGAGTGGCATCGTGTGGTCTCCAAGGTTGGGAATCGGACTGCCTTGGAGTGTAAGCTAGGCGTCCTTCCAATTCCAAACGAGCCAGGGTGCCCAGTGCGCTTTTACCGCGATCCACTCGTCAGGCGATTTGTGTCCGGGTCGGCATTCGCCGCTGCCTTTATCTATGTCGCCGTGCGTTTCTTCGATGTCGACTGGGAAGTCGTCAAAGTCTTCGTGATCTTCTCGATCCTGTTCGTGATCGGCTTGATTGTGCTCGGCTTCTTCGGTTCGATCGTCCTCGCGCTCATTCGTCGGATGCGTGGGCGACATGCGGAGTCGTTGCTCGATCGGCTGCCGGAAGACAGCGAACGCCGGTAGCGGGGCTTATTCGAGTGGTTTGATAAAACGCTCGGGCCGGGGCAGGTAGTAGTCTTCGTAGTTCAC
>JAGRIN010000558.1 GCA_020443245.1 Pseudomonadales bacterium | reverse complement strand
GAACGCATGGAGCGTATCAACGCCTCCCTGCCACCCGGCGTGCGTGCGGTGCCGTATTATGACCAGTCTGAGCTGGTCAATGCGGCGGTCGCGACAATGACAACAGCGCTATGGCAGGGCGCGTTACTCGTTGCCGTCGTCCTCTTTCTCTTCCTTAGAGGGTGGAGGCCGAGCTTGATCGTTGTGGCATCCATTCCGTTTTCGGTCGCGTTCGCTCTTGTCGCGATGCAATTGTTTGGGGTCTCGGCAAATCTGATGTCGCTGGGTGGCATTGCCATTGCCATCGGCATGATGGTCGACGGTGCTGTGGTGATCGTCGAAAATGCGAACCGAGCGATTGCCGCTGCAAACGGCGACGACGGCAAGCTTCGAGTCGTAGCTATAGCCTGCGCCGAGGTTCTCCAACCGCTGATCTTCGCCATTCTGATTGTCATGGTCGTGTTCGTCCCCATCCTTACGCTTCAAGGCGTGGAGGGACGTACATTCAGACCGCTGGCCTTTGCGGTCGTTTTTGCCATGATGGGCTCGCTAGTATTTGCTGTGTTCTTGGCTCCTGCTGCATCTGCTGCTGGATTGCGCGCCAATGCCGCGAAAAACCACCGCGAAAATGACA
>JAGRIN010000557.1 GCA_020443245.1 Pseudomonadales bacterium | reverse complement strand
AGGGCGAGGCGCCGCTGTGGGATCCGGCGGCGGAACCTGTTGATCGGGCAGCGCCGGCGGCCGAGAGTCCCCCCGATCCGGCCTGTTTCATTTAGCGGCGCTGGTCTCTCCCAGCAACCGGCGCAGCCTGGTCCAGTCGAACGCCGGTCCCGGATCGGTCTTGCGGCCCGGCGCGATGTCGGCATGACCGGCCAGCCGTTCCGGCGCGATGGCGGGGTAGGCCGCGCGCAAGGCGACGATGAGGGCCGCCAGTATCGGGTACTGACGCGCGTCGTAGGGCAGGTGGTCGGTGCCTTCCAGTTCGATGCCGATGCTGAAGTCGTTGCAACGATGGCGGTTTCGGTAAGCCGACTCGCCGGCGTGCCAGGCCCGGTGTTGGAACGGTACGTACTGCACGATTTCGCCATCCCGCCGAATCAACAGGTGCGCCGACACGCGCAGTCCGGCGAGGGTTCGAAAATAGGGATGCGCGTTGGGGTCGAGCGTGTTGGCGAACAGCGCGTCGATCCACGACCCGCCGAACTCGCCGGGCGGCAGGCTGATCCCGTGGATCACGATCAGGTCGATCACCGATCCGGCCGGTCGGTCGTCGCGGTTGGGCGAGGGCGCTTGGCG
>JAGRIN010000556.1 GCA_020443245.1 Pseudomonadales bacterium | reverse complement strand
AAACGATGTCGGAACGTACAAAACCACCCGGAGGCGGTTCGCCCGCGTCGCGGCGCCGGACCTTCGCGCTCATTTCCCACCCGGACGCCGGAAAAACGACCCTGACCGAAAAGCTTCTCCTGTATGGAGGCGCCGTTCAGCTGGCCGGATCGGTGACCGCCCGCAAGAACCAGCGCCAAACCGCGTCCGACTGGATGTCGATCGAGAAGGAACGCGGTATCTCCATTTCCAGCACCGTGCTCAGCTTCCCGTTCGAGGGTCGGCAGATGAACCTGCTGGACACCCCGGGTCACCAGGATTTCTCGGAAGACACCTACCGGACATTGACCGCGGTCGATAGCGCCGTGATGGTGCTCGATGCCGCGCGCGGTATCGAGCCGCAGACGCTGAAGTTGTTCGAAGTCTGCCGGATGCGGCACACGCCGATCTTCACGTTCATCAACAAACTCGATCGCCCGGGTCGTCATCCGCTCGATCTCCTCGACGAAATCGAAACCACCCTAGGCATGAAAACGTTCGCGCTCAATTGGCCGATCGGCGACGGCGTCGATTTCCAGGGCGTTTTCGATCGCGTGACACGGACCGTTCACCGTTACGAGCGGACGGAACATGGCG
>JAGRIN010000555.1 GCA_020443245.1 Pseudomonadales bacterium | reverse complement strand
AGTGGCGATGACCACACTGGCTCACGAACGTGGCGCGGGTCCGCTTGTGACACCATCCGCTGGTGGCCAGGTGAATGAAAAAGAAAAAGGCCCCAGCATTGGTAGCGCCTTAGCGCTGGTAGAGTTGGCCAAGAACTCCTATCGCAATGGCAAAACAGCAGCAGACGACGGCGCGATTCGCGATGCGATTATGCAGCTGATGATTCGTCAGGAAGGTTTCCGTCAAAATCAGCGACGCATTAACGTGCAATCGTTGAACGATCATCCCATGCGAATTCCGCTCCAGTACAAACTGGTTGCTACCGAGATGAACCAGGACATTGCGCAGTTGGCATATGAAATTGAAGGTGCCGCAAGTAGCCTCTACGTCAATGATGATAATGCTGCAGCCGGTGGCCAATATCAGTTGGCCTACATGAACAGCTTTGATGTCACCATTGCTGCAGGTGCCAATGTAGTTCAACGAAACATTTTGGGTGAGCGGGTTCTTGGCCTGCCAAAATCTAAGTAACGAGGCCAGGAGAAACACATGACTCAATCAAACAATTTTGGCTTCGGCGAAGACGAAGCAATGCTAAGAGACAGTGCCCGCAAGTTCTTTGCAGACAATTGCGGC
>JAGRIN010000554.1 GCA_020443245.1 Pseudomonadales bacterium | reverse complement strand
TGTGGAACAGACCTTTTGCCAGGGGTGAGGCCATCATCGACAGCGTGTCCTTGGCGCCGGCGGACTCGCCGAACACGGTCACGTTGCCCGCATCGCCGCCAAACTGGCCGATATTGTCCCGCACCCAGTTGAGCGCCGCGATCATGTCCAGCGTGCCGTAGTTGCCGGAATCGTCAAGCGCATCGCCACGCGCCAGCGCCGGATGCCGGAACCAGCCGAACAGCCCCAGCCGGTAGTTGATGGTCACCACCACGACTTTGCGCTCGGTGGCCAGATAGGCGCCGTTGTACCCCGCGCCGTGACCGATGGTGTTGCCGCCGCCATGAATCCAGAACATCACCGGAAGGTTCACGGCGTTCGGCGGTGACCAGATGTTCAGCGTCAGGCAGTCTTCCGAGCCCGTGACAGCGGCTTCGGTGTCCGTGGTCAACAGCGACGGCTTCTGTGGACAGGCATTACCGGCGAGCAGCGCCTCCCGCAGGCCGGCTTCGCGCCGTGGTGGCTGCGGCGCGCGCCAGCGCAGGTCACCTACCGGTGGTTGCGCATAAGGCAGCCCCAGCCACGCACGTGCGCCGAACCGGTCGACGAACCCCACCACGTCCCCGGTGGTGGTGGTGC
>JAGRIN010000553.1 GCA_020443245.1 Pseudomonadales bacterium | reverse complement strand
TGGAGGAAACCGGCCTGCTACCGCACATCAATGCCGGGATCATGGCCGAGGCGGAAATCCGTGCCTTGCGGCAGGTCTCTGCCTCGCAAGGGATCATGCTCGAGACGGTTTCCGACCGGCTGGGCAGGAAGGGCGGCCCGCATTTCGGCTCCCCCGACAAGATGCCCTCGGCCCGCCTCGCGATGATCGAAGCCGCCGGGCGGGCGCGGGTGCCGTTCACGACGGGCATCCTGATCGGGATCGGCGAGACGCCCGCCGAGCGAATCGAGGCGCTTCTGGCGCTGCGCGCGCTGCATGAGACTTACGGGCATATCCAGGAAATCATCATCCAGAACTTCCGCGCCAAGGCCGGAACCAGGATGGCCGGCGCCGCCGAGCCGACGCTTGACGATCACCGGTGGACGATCGCCGTGGCGCGCCTCATCTTTGGTCCTCACATGTCGATCCAGGCCCCGCCAAACCTGCGTTCGGGAGAGTTGGGGCCGCTGATCTCGGCCGGATTGAACGATTGGGGCGGTGTGTCGCCGGTTACCCCCGATCACTTCAACCCCGAAGCGCCGTGGCCCGAACTTGCCAGGCTGGCACGGGAAACGGAGTCGGCGGGCAAGGTTCTGGTGC
>JAGRIN010000552.1 GCA_020443245.1 Pseudomonadales bacterium | reverse complement strand
CGCCTCCTTGAGCTGGCGCAGGTAGTCCGTTATCGGGAGCCCCAGGGTCGCCGCCCCCTGCCAGACCTCGAGAGGGGAGAAGGCATGCACATGCATGTCGGGCAGCGCACCCTTCACGGCGTGGAGGATTTCGAGGTAATTGCGGCCCGTGTAGTCAGGGTGGATGCCACCCTGCATGCAGACCTCGGTCGCGCCCCGGTCCCAGGCCTCCTGCGCACGACGGATGATCTCATCGTGGTCGAGATCGTAGGGTGCGCCGCGCAGGTTTTCGCTGAGTTTCCCCTTCGAAAAGGCGCAGAACTGGCACTTGAAGTAGCAAATGTTCGTGTAGTTGATGTTCCGGTTCACCACGTAGCGGACGACATCGCCCGACACGCGCTTTCGCAGGCCATCGGCGGCGGCGCGGATTGCCTCAAGGTCGGCGCCCCGGGCGCTAAAGAGGAAGGTTACGTCATCCTCGCTTAGCCTTTCGCCCCGCTCTGCCTTCGCGATGAGTTCCGAGGTGCGTGCCAGCGGCCGAAGTCCGGCGAGCGAACGCTGCGCGACTTCCGGGTCGACCAGTTCACGAGGTGGATCGACGAGTTCTCCCGGGGCCCAGTCGTCGGTCTTCGGGAACCCTTC
>JAGRIN010000551.1 GCA_020443245.1 Pseudomonadales bacterium | reverse complement strand
AGGATACTGACGCTGGGCCTGCATGCCGAGATTGACCTGGGCTTTGCCGCACTGACCGCCAATACCGGCTTCAAGGACCACGACTACTACTACAACGAAGACTACGACGGCACACCGCTGAACCTGAACAACTACGGTCAGGATCAGGAAGGCAGCTACTTCCAGCAGGAGCTGCGACTCACCTCCGAGGGCGAGAGCATGTTCTCCTGGTATGCGGGCGCGTCGTATTACCGGGAGAAGATCGACACGCTGTTCCGTTTTTCGGGCAAGGAGGACTACTTCTGCCAGTACTACGGCTATGCCAGCACCGGTCTGAATTTCAACGGCTGCGCGGATCTGTACGCGTACTACGGGTCAACGTTTGATCCGGCTCCGGATGGCCTGCTCACCGAGACCGGTCGCATCAAAGGCAAATACAGTGGCTGGGCAGCCTATGCGGATCTGAACTTCCAGCTCACCGAACAGTTCGACGTGAGCCTCGGTGCCAGGTACACGAAAGACACCAAACGGTTCGCGCTCGACGTGCCTGAGCCGGAGAGCGGTCTCGGTCCGTACTGGGCCTACGGTTTTTCCACGGATGGCTTCGTGCGCGACAAGAAGAGCTGGACCGATCTGCAGACCCGTG
>JAGRIN010000550.1 GCA_020443245.1 Pseudomonadales bacterium | reverse complement strand
GAAGGCGCTGCATTCGGACCGGACCCTGAGCGATCCGGTCGAAGCCGCCCGTCGCAACGCCACACGCACGACCAAGATCGCCGAGGAGGCGATCGGCAAGCCGCCCATAGAGAGCCTGCATCCGGTGGTCCGCACGCATCCGCAGACCGGACGCAAGTGCCTGTTCGTGAACCGAGCCTTCACCCGGCATTTCGAGGGCATGAGCGAGGCCGAGAGCAAGCCGCTGCTCGACTATCTGTACGCGCACGCGGTGCGCCCGGAGTTCACCTGCCGTTTCCGCTGGCAGCCGAATTCGGTCGCGTTCTGGGACAACCGCTGCACCCAGCACTACGCGATCAACGACTACCCGGGACATCGGCGCTACATGCATCGGGTGACGATCAACGGCGACCGTCCGGTGTGAGACCCCGGGGGGTGACGTCCTCCGGGTCCAGCATCACTGGAGCCGGAGGACGCCGCCACATGCGCCCGCTCATGACCATGATCATAGCGATCCGATATGAGCATCGGCAGTAAGGCCGGTCGCTGCAGCGTGGGTCGGATCAGGGCAGGTCCATGCCGCGTGCCAACGCCGGCCGCGCCATCATGGTGTCGTACCAACGCTTGACGTTCGGGTATCCGGCCAGAT
>JAGRIN010000549.1 GCA_020443245.1 Pseudomonadales bacterium | reverse complement strand
TGCGTGACGGTGCTGCCTGGATCAAGGGCACCGACCGCAAGGTGCCGTTGGCGGCGATCGCCACCGCCACCAATCCGCTGCGCTATGCCTTCAACGAGGCGGCACAGGCCGCCACCCAGTTTGCGCCGGCCTCGAAGCACGACGGCCCGCCGCTGGCGGAGGGCCAGCATCCGGGTCTCGAAGCGACTGACTATTACAGTCCGCCTTGCGCCACGTGGGCCTATGGTGTGCATGGGGCGATCGTCGAGGTCGACCCCGAGCTCTGCCAGGTCAAGGCCCGGAAATACGTCTGCATCCACGATTGCGGCAACATGATCAATCCGATGATCGTCGAAGGCCAGGTGATGGGCGGTATCGCGCAAGGCTTCGGCGGGGCACTCTACGAGCGCATCGAATACGATACCGACGGCAATCCCATGAATGCCAATTTCGTCGACTTCCTGGTGCCCTACGCGACCGAGGTGCCGAACATCGAGATCATTCATCTTGAGACGCCATCGCCGCTCAATCCATTGGGCGTGAAGGGCGTGGGCGAAGCGGGCTGCATCGCGGTTGGACCGGTCATCGCCTCCGGGATCGAGGATGCATTGCAGCCGTTGAAGGCGGGCAAGTTCCACCATGTGCCGAT
>JAGRIN010000053.1 GCA_020443245.1 Pseudomonadales bacterium | reverse complement strand
AGCTGCACGTCGGGGCGGGTGAGCACCCCGCGGATCTGGTTCCGCGTGGTCTGCGGCTTGTCCGAGACGATCGAGACCTTCCGCCCCAGGATACGATTCAGCAGCGTCGACTTCCCGACGTTCGGTCGCCCGCAAATCGCCACATAACCGCAACGCATCTTCGGCGTCATCTCATACCTGCCGTGGATCGTGGTCCACACCGAGCTCGGAAAGCGCCTTGCCTGCTGCATCCTGCTCGGCCATGCGCCGGCTGCCGCCCTCGCCGCTCACCGGACCCGCCAGGAGATCGGCGTGGCATTCGACCACAAAGTGTTGCTCGTGCGAGGCGCCGCTCACGTTCACCACGACATACTCAGGCAGATTCGCCTGCCTCGCCTGCAGGTACTCCTGCAACCGGGTCTTCGGATCCTTCTGCGCGCGCTCCAGCGTCAACGTTTCGAACTGTTCGCCGTAGAGCGTCCGGAGCAGATCGCGAGCGGGCTCGAGCCCGCCGTCGAGGTAGACAGCACCAATGACGGCTTCCATCGCATCGGAGAGGATTGAGTCGCGTTCGAAGCCGCCGGTCTTGAGCTCGCCCGTTCCCATGTGCAGGCAATCACCCAGATCGAGGTCCCGCGCGATGATGGCCAGCGTCTGGCGACGCACGAGACGCGCCCGCAAGCGGCTGAGTTGCCCTTCGTGCGCACTGTCAAATCGTTCGAAGAGTTCGCCTGCAATAACGAAGTTCAGGATCGCGTCACCCAGGAACTCGAGGCGCTCGTTGTTCGTGGAACTGAAGCTGCGGTGTGTGAGCGCGCGGGCCAGGAGTTCAGGACGCGAGAACGTGTATCCCAGTCGCTCCTGCAATCTCGCTTCTTGTCCCATCGGCGATACTCGTCCGGTTCATTTTTTCAGCTCAACCTCTTTGTCGAACGAGGCGACCATGGCGAGGTTGCCCACCACGGGCATTCGGACTTCATAGTCGAGTACGATGCGGACACCGTTGCTGTCACGTTTGACCTGGACGTCTTTGTGGAAGTCGATGCTGCGGATGTTGTTGATCTTGAACCGTTTGATGATGAGGTCTTCGATTTCCGGCGTACGCTTGTTCGCCATGCCGTCTTCGGCCGCCATACCGTCAAGGATGTCCGCCATCGTGTTGTAATCGGTGTAGACCGGCACGAGTTTCAGGCCAAGTGTCAACGCGCCACCAAACAGCAATATCAGGACGAGCCAGCCAAGGAATCCCAGGCCCTTCTGCTTTCGAATGCTTGTCATTTCCATCATGGCACTTCCCTATTTTATCCAGCCGTTCCTGCTGAAGTCCGGCATCGCGAGACCGGGTTCCTTGTGCATCCAGATCCCGACTGCTTTGCCGATAATCTCGTCCTCCGAGGCGAGCCCCCAATAGCGACTGTCACTGCTCTGGTCCCGGTTGTCGCCCATCATGAAATAATGGCCCTCGGGGATCGTCCATTCCTGTACGCTCGTGTCGCGGAAGACGTTGGTCTGTATCAGGTGATCGACACCGCCCAGTGTTTCCTTGAACAGCAGCAGCTTCGGGTCGTCGGGCGGAATCTTCGCAACGAACGTCTGCGGTTGCTCCACGCCGTTAATATACAGCGTCTTATCTTCATATCGTACCCTGTCTCCCGGGATGCCGACCACGCGCTTGATGAAATACTCGGGCTCATGGGGCGGGATAAACACCATCACATCGCCGTTCTTCGGCTCGTCGACGTCGATGATCTTCGTTCCGAGGACCGGCAGCCGAATGCCGTAGGCGAACTTGTTGACCACGATGAAATCGCCGACCTGCAGGGTCGGGATCATCGATCCGGTCGGAATCTGGAACGGCTCAGCCAAAAATGAGCGCAACACCAGTACGATGAGCAACACCGGGAAGAAGGAGATGGAATATTCGACGACCGCCGGCTGGCGCAGGGCCGTCTCGATTGCTTCCTCGGTCTTCGGCGATGCATTGGTCCGCTCACGGATGGCTGCCGCGGCCGCTGCACGCTTCTCACGGAGCAAGAAGATATCGATGAGCCAAACGATGCCGGTAATTGCGGTGCCCAACACCAGCACCAGGGGAAAATTGATACCCAAAGCCTGTCCCTGCCTCTACCTGTCCACTTTCAGGACGGCGAGAAACGCTTCCTGCGGGATTTCGACGCTGCCCAGTTGTTTCATTCGTTTCTTGCCGGCCTTTTGCTTCTCAAGGAGCTTTTTCTTGCGCGTCACGTCGCCACCGTAGCATTTGGCCGTGACATTCTTCCTGAGCGCCTTGACCGTCTGGCGTGCGATGATCTGTCCGCCGATGGCTGCCTGGATTGCCACGTCGAACATCTGGCGTGGAATCAACTCCTTCATCTTTGACACCAACGAGAAGCCTTTGGTTCTTGCATCGTCGCGGTGGACGATAAGCGCGAGCGCATCCACGCGATCGCCGTTGATCAGGACATCGAGCCGGACAAGGTTGGCGGGCTCGAAGCGATCGAATGAATAGTCGAGGGACGCGTAGCCGCGGCTTACTGATTTCAGCCTGTCGAAGAAGTCGAGGACAACCTCGCTCATCGGCAGGTCATAGGTGAGCGACACCTGTTTACCCACGAACTGCATGTCCTTCTGGACGCCGCGACGCTCGACACACAGCGCGATGACACTGCCAAGGTGCTCGGATGGCACGAGAATGTTGGCGCGACAGATGGGCTCTCGCATCTCGTCAATCGTCCCGGGATCGGGAAGTTGCGACGGGTTGTCGATCTCGAGTGTTTCGCCGCGTTTCGTCACGACCTGGTAGACGACCGTCGGTGCCGAGGTGATCAGGTCGAGGTCGTACTCACGTTCGAGCCGTTCCTGGATGATCTCCATGTGCAACATGCCGAGGAAGCCGCACCGGAAACCGTTGCCCAGCGCATCGGAACTTTCCGGCTCATACACCAGCGATGCGTCATTCAGCGTCAGTTTTTCGAGCGCATCCCGGAAGTCTTCAAAGTCGTCGGCATTGACCGTGAACATGCCGGCGAACACCTGTGGCTTTGCCTTCTCGAAACCCGGCAACGCCGGCACATCCTGCGACGATGCCAGTACTATCGTGTCGCCGACAGGCGCGCCTTTGACATCCTTGATGCCGGCAACCACGAAGCCTACTTCGCCCGCCACCAACCCGTCGGTTTCTTTTTGCCGCGGCGTGAAGATCCCGACCTGGTCGACCTGCTGGATCTTTCCGATCGACTTCAGCACGATGCGATCTTTCTTCGCGATCCGCCCCTGCATGACACGCACGAGCGATACGACGCCCAGGTAATTGTCGAACCATGAGTCGATGATGAGCGCCTGAAGCGGGTCGGCGCGTCGATTCACCGGTGCAGGGATAACCCGGATCAGCGCTTCGAGGAGTTCCTTGATGCCGTCGCCGCGCTTGGCACTGACGAGTACCGCACCGCTCGCGTCGATTCCGATGATCTCTTCGATCTCCTGCTTGACGCGGTCGGGCTCAGCCTGCGGCAAATCGATCTTGTTCAGCACCGGCAGGACTTCGAGTCCTTCCTCAATGGCCGTATAGCAGTTTGCGACGGACTGCGCTTCGACACCCTGCGCGGCATCGACGACAAGCAGCGCACCTTCACAGGCCGCAAGCGACCGGGATACCTCATAGGAGAAGTCGACGTGTCCGGGCGTATCGATAAAGTTGAGCTGGTATTTGTGGCCGTCGTCAGAGTCATAGTAGAGGGTCACACTCTGCGCCTTGATGGTAATCCCGCGCTCGCGCTCGATATCCATCGAATCGAGCACCTGCTCCGCCATCTCGCGCTCCGTCAGGCCGCCACAAAGCTGGATCAGGCGATCCGCCAACGTGGATTTGCCATGATCAATATGCGCGATGATGGAGAAATTGCGAATGTATTCCGGGTCAACCAAGATGGAGTCACGCTGCAAAATGGGCACAAGGACGCCGGCGGAGACCCGGCGGAAAGCGGGGAAGTCTAGCGAATTGCGCGACTTCGCGCCATGTCCGGTTGATGTTCGGGCCCGTTCCGCGTCTGTCCGGCGTGCGCGAGCCGTTATCCCTGGCGCGACTGCATGCCCTGGCGCAGCCAGCGGGGATCATCGCGTAGCGGGATGAACAACGGCGACAGACAGATCTCCCGTGTCAGGTTGGTATCGGCGGGTGACTCCTTCCCGTGTTTCAGATGCGAGAGGATCTTCGACAGCCGATCAAATGCACCCTCGCTATCGCCCTGGAAGGCGGAAAGCTCAGCCATATGCATCTGACGTCGAAGCCCGACTTCGCCGCTCATCCTCCTCAACACCTGCCCATACTCGGCCTTCATCCCCAACGCCCAGTAGGCCATCGCCATCACAAGGTCCCGGTCGACCTCTCGCGCCCCGGGCCGGGTCGCCAGCGCGAGAGCATCGCGGTAGCGATGTTGCAACAGCAGAGACATGGCCAGCGTGCCGACAGGGGACGCGAAGTCGTCCTCGCGTGATTGGATCGATGGATTCAATTCCATCGTCTCCCGCAGTTGGGCTTCCGCCTCTTTGAATTGTCCGTCAGCCATCAGGTACGCCGCAAAGTTCAGGTGCGCCACTGCAGAAAGCGGATCGAGTTCGACCGCACGCCGCTGAAGCTCAACCGCGTTCTGATAGTGGCCCTGCCGGGCCGCAAAGCCTGCACCGCGCGAAAGCACCAGGAAGTTGTCCGGACCCAGGGCCTGCGCCCTCATCCAGTGCCGCTCATACCCGCTTTCATTGCCTACCGTCAGGTAGTACCCCGCCATGCGCACGTGGGCTTCGACGAGGTCAGGGTCCGCCTGCAGGGCGCGCTGCAGCACACGATGCAGGTAACCTAGCTGATCCCGCGACGGTGAAGCTGCCCCGTCGGTATAAAAACGCTCGTTCAGGACACCCGCGAGCGCCACCCATGCCGCGGCGTAGTCCGGATCGACCGCGACTGCACGCCGGAATTCGCGACCTGCCAGTTCGCTATCGCCGCTCGCACGACGCTGCCAGAAGAATTCTCCCCGCCGGTAATGCTCGAGTGCGACCGGATCGGGTTGCCAGAGCGATTCCCCGGTATCGGTAAGCAGGTTGTTCCAGAGCGCCGCGAGGACAGCCAGCAATATGCCGGCCACTGCACCCAGGACCGCCCAACGCTTCCGTCGGGCCGTGTCGCTGCGCTTTATGGCGACCTCAGGCTCAAAGATGTAACCACGGCGAGGTACCGTCCGGACAATTTCATGGGCACTGTCTGCAAGCACCCGGCGAATATCGATCAGGCACTGAGTAAGCGATCCCTCGGTGACATGCAGGTGCCCCCAGATGGCGGAGAGCAACTCTTCTTTGGTTACCAGGCGTCCGGGATGCTGCACAAGGTAGCTGAGGACCGAGAAAGACTTGGGACGGAGCCGCAGTTCCTCCCCGTTGCGCGATATCGATTCTCGCGCCATGTCGAGTTCGAATTCCCGAAATACGTAGCACCGGCCGAGGCCTGGCGCACTCGCGGATTTCACGGACATCGCTGATTTCCGTCGTCCAGGAGCCTTTCGCCGTTTTATATCAGTTTTTTCGCTTCATTTCCGGGATACATGCCACCGCAGTGCGCAAGCTGCCCACACGCCATCCATATCCAGTTCAGGAGGAGATCACAATGAACGAACCGCACACTTATCGGTCACGGCGCCACCAGCTCGCGGCAAGGCTGCAACAGGCGGTCCTGCTCTTTATCCTTATCATGTCAGGTCAGGCCGCGGTCGCGAAGAACGGCAC
Organism: Pseudomonadales bacterium; assembly: GCA_020443245.1. Lineage (GTDB taxonomy): Bacteria > Pseudomonadota > Gammaproteobacteria > Pseudomonadales > Azotimanducaceae > JANQJA01. Next base: position 6,194 of record JAGRIN010000053.1, on the reverse strand, counting down.
GCACTGTGGCCAGGGGGAGGCGCAATCCACACTGCAAGCGCTCCCTGTCGGGTATGTCCACGCCACTGATTTCGCGTCGCGAGACCGCCACGCCGGCGTCGGCGGGGGGACGCTCCACTGCCAGTTTCGCGTATTCGCCGATGGCGCTACCTACGTCTTCCATCAGGGCGACGTCGTTGTGGGTGGCATTGTGTACTTGTTCGATTACCGAAACTGGGGACTCACGCACGCTGAGGCGATCGCAGACACCGAGGCGTTCGAAGATACAGTCTGGTTCGGCCCGACAGGCGGCGCGATGACGGTGCAGCCACTCGAACGCACGGCCTACAAACAAATGCATCGACCCGATTGGGGGCTGACCCTCTACCAGCAGCGCGCTTTCATCATGCGCTTCACGACGCCGGGTGAGTACACCAGTCACTGGGAGTCAACCTACTATGGTGAGCCTTCCGGCAGCGCGACGGTTCACATCGTCGTGCTGCCGAGCGAGTAATGTCCGTCATCCGGCGCCGTGATACGCGGCGCCGGGCTGCTTCACTCATTCAGGTATCTTGATAACGGTGAAGGCAGGGTTGCCGTTGCGAACGATGCGCACGGGGATCGCAACGCCCTTGGGCAGCCCATCGACCACTTGCTTGAACTGATCACGGGAATCGATCCACTCGTTGTTGATCGTGGTGATCACGTCGCCCTCATTGATGTCCGCATCTTCAGCCGGCTTGCCGCTCACCTGCGTCACCAGCACACCATGCTCGACACCGAGTCGCTCTTTCTCGTCGGGCCGGAGGTCACGCGTTTCGACGCCGATCCGGTTGATCGCGCTGCCGGGCGAGGCAGACCCACCGCGGCGTGCCTGCACGTTGTCCTCATCGAGCTTGCCGATGGTGACGTCCAGCTCCTGCTTCTTGCCCGCGCGCACCACGGTCATCTCGACTTTCGTGCCGGGCTTCGTGCGGCCCACGAAATGCGGCAGCTCTGAAGACAGGTCAATTTGCTTGTCGTTGTACTTGACGATGATGTCGCCTTCCTTGATACCGGCCGCCTCAGCAGGACTGTCGGCAAAAACCTGGGTCACGAGTGCGCCGGCGGCACGCTCCATGCCGAAACTTTCCGCGAGATCACGGTCGACACGCTGTATCAGCACGCCCAGCCAACCGCGCGATACCGTGCCGGTTTCCTTGAGCTGGTCCACGACTTCCATCGCGACATCGATCGGGATCGCGAACGACAGGCCCATAAATCCGCCGGACCGCGTGAAGATCTGCGAATTGATCCCGACGACCTTGCCATCCATGTTGAACAGCGGACCGCCCGAATTGCCGGGGTTGATCGCGACGTCGGTCTGGATAAACGGAACATAGTTGCCGTTCGGGTCGGGCAGGCTCCTGCCCTTGGCGCTAACGATACCTGCGGTCACCGAGTGCTCGAACCCAAAGGGCGATCCGATCGCGACAACCCACTCACCCACTTCGAGTTTGTCCGAGTCGCCCAGGTCGACCGTCGGCAGACCCTTGGCGTCGATCTTGAGCAGTGCAAGATCGGAGAGTTCATCGGCACCAACGAGTTTTGCCTCGAGCTCGCGACGATCGCTCAGCGCCACAACGATCTCGTCGGCGCCTTCAACGACGTGGTTGTTCGTCAGGATGTACCCGTCCGAGGACAAGATGAATCCTGATCCTGCCGATGGCCTGGGGTCGTGGTTCCTCGGCATGTTCCTGAAGAAACGCCTGAAGAATTCCGGCACATCCTGCTCGTCGAACTGATCGTAGCGGGTCGGGTTTGCCTGCCTTGTCGCGCTGATATTCACGATGGCGGGAGACGCCTTCTTAACGAGTTTCGTAAATTCGGGCAAGCTCGACGCGGAGACCGAAGTCGCCACCAGGGTGAGTGCGGCATAAAGAATGAATGCGAATGCCGGCATACGTCTTGTCATCATGATCTAACCTCTTCGATGTGGACGCGCGACCAGCCTTCGTGCCTGCAAAGGCGCACGCCCGCCAAAAATCCCAGGGCAGCGCCCGCCAGGACGAAGGCGTCCTGTGGCAACCACCAGTTGAATAGCGCCGCCCCGGAAAGGAAACCGGCCAGCGGCATTAACAATGAATGTAGAGAAAGCCTGAACTGGTCCTGCATCGAGACAGAGAGCGAAGACGATGCGCCGGCAGGTAGTTCGACGGTCACCGGCGCATGGCAACTGCTCGCACACGCAACACACGACCCGGAAAACCGGACGACCTGGCGATCTGCACTGCGTGCAATCACTTCACCTTCGACCTTCAGCACTCATGCCTCAGTAGATGACGGGTTCAACAGACTCGGCTACGCGCTTGGCAGTATCGACCGGAACTTCCCCGACGACTGTAATTTGCTGCGCGGTATTCTTAAGACGGCGGGTAATGACAACAGTTCCGCCCATGTGGGTAACAATTTCACCGAGTCGCGACGACTTGCCTTGCTCGACAAAGATCGAGAACGTCGCGATACCGTCGGAGAAAAGGATTCTGTTCGGGCTCGTCGTCCGCACCTGGCGAAAGCCATTCGGCAACCAGGCTACACGCCAGTCGGGTTTGCGCGCCTGGGCGGTCGCTGTTGCCGTATCCGGTTCATTCGGCGCCAACTGATGAACGACGACATCACCCGTGAGCGTTGCAAGAAGATGCGAGTCATCGACGGGATCGCCGATATCGACGCGCGAAAACTGGAAAACTTCGAGGACATGTCCCTGGCTGATCAGGTGCGATTGAAGCAGCAACCCGGTCGCTTCGTCGAGCCAGAGCTTGTACCCGTACCGATCGTTATTCTTCGGCGTGATCTCGAGCCGAATCGCAGGCCTTCCGGCAACGCGATCGTGCCCCGTCAATGTGAAGTCATAGAAGGACTGGTAATTTGCGAGGTTTTCGTTGAATGCATGCGTGAACGGACCGAGCGACACTTCTCGCTCGAGGTCGACATCGGCGCCCGGCTCGTGTCGGCACGTCACGGTATCGCCGTCGATCAGCACTTCCCGCTGGTCGCCGTTCAGGTGCAGGAGGCGCTCCTTCTCCTTGCCGTCCTCAAACTTGTGGACCACCTTGACGGTATCGAACTGATAGCCGCGCATATAAGTGAAGATGCCCTCATAGGACTCTTCGCGCAACGCGCGGCCCATTTTCTCGAGCCACGACTCGGCATCGCCCTCTTCGGCCGCCAGTGCCATCACCGGCAATCCCGCCAGGGTGAGGCAAAGCGCAATGGACTTGAACCGATTCAACATGGGACGACTAATCGACCAACCTCCAGGACTACTGATTCGCAGGCGCTTCGTAAATGACAGTGCGAAGATTCGGGTTCATGCGGACCATCCTGTCATGCTGGTTCAGGTATGCGCGAAGCTGCCGTTGCTGCTCATCGCTCAATTCTCGAAGTTCCAGTTGTTGGCCATCAGGTTCAAAGCTCTCCTGGTCCATGGACGCAACGCGTGCCGCGCCGGTCGAAACTGGTTGGGCGTCAATCGGCCCTGCACCGATTGCGTTCGCAGCCGGGGCTGTGATCGCGGGATTCGAGGCCGCGACTCCCTCGGGTTCCGGCGACCGGTTGGTCAGGTTGACGCCGACCAGGACGGCAGCCACAAGCGATGCTGCCGCGGCGAGAGAGACAGCTGGCTTTATGTAACGGTTGCCCGGCCGGGAAAGCGTTGCCGGACGCTCGTCGAACGTGTCTTCGACATCGACCGCCGCGCGGATTCGATCCTGCAGCGCCAGATGGATATCCGCGTCCAGGCGACGTTCACCGCGAATCACGCTTCTCACCTCCTGGTACCGGACCCAGCTTGGCCTGAGCGATGCGTCAGATTCGAACTGTCGTAGCAGCCTGTGTACTTCGATTTCGCTCGCCTCGCCATCTATCCAGGCGGAAAGCGATTCCTTCAGGTTATCAGTCACAGATTTACGCCCTCTCAATATGCCTCAAATTGCCCAAACAACGCCTCAAATTCCCGCACTTCAGCCAATACTTGCTATCTTTTTTTCGATGGCTTCGCGGGCCCGGAAAATCCTCGACCGGACGGTGCCCACCGGGCATTCCATCACCTCGGCGATTTCCTCGTAACTAAGACCTTCGAATTCCCGTAAAGTTACCGCAACTTTCAACTCTTCGGGCAAATCTTCTATCGCCCCGAATACCGCCGCTTCCAGCTGATCCGTCGCAAGCCGGTTCTCCGGGTTCTCGATATCCCTTAGGACCGCAGAACTGTCCTGAAATTCACCCTCGTCGATGTCGAGGTCGGTGTCCGGCGGCCGCCTGGATTTGGAGACCAGGTGATTCTTGGCCGTGTTGATCGCAATACGGTACAGCCAGGTGTAAAAAGCGCTGTCTCCGCGAAACCGCGGCAAAGCGCGGTATGCCTTGATGAACGCCTCTTGCGTCACGTCGACCACCTCATCCTGGTCCCTGAGATACCGGCTGACCAGCCCGACAATCTTGTGCTGGTACTTGAGTACCAATAGATCGAAGGCTCGTTTGTCTCCGCGCTTGACGCGCTCGACGAGCTGTCGATCTGTCTCCTTTTGAGGTTTCAACGGCACTCCCTGTTACTGCCCTGACACGGTGCCGGGTCGTCCAGTCCGATCATAGACCGCCGGGCGGCAGCAGAGTTCGGCAAGGCGAGGCACGCGTACGCCGCCAATCATACCAGAAGCCCGCGCTGTCACGGTCTCCCGGCGCACCGGAATCTGTCATCTCATGGCTTGCGAGCGTCGATTTGGGTAATCTTGGGCCCCCTTTTTGGCGATATCCCGGCGTATGAGCGAGAAAGTCCATCAGCATGACGTCCTGATCATCGGCAGCGGCGCCGCCGGCATGAGCCTCGCGCTGACCCTGCCGCCGGACCTCTCTGTCGCGATGCTCTGCAAGGACCGCTACAGCGAGGGATCGACCTACTATGCGCAAGGCGGCGTCGCGGCCGTGATCGACGAGTACGACAGCGTCGAGTCCCATATTGCTGACACGCTGGAAGCGGGCGCCGGCCTTTGCCACGAGGATGCCGTGCGGTTTACCGTGGAACGCAGCTCGGCGATCGTGTCCTGGCTCGTGGAACTCGGCGTGAAATTCGATACGCGCTGGTCCGAGTCCGATCACAAAACAGAGTTTCACCTGACCCGCGAGGGCGGGCACAGCCACCGGCGCGTGATCCACGCTGCCGATGCCACGGGCCGGGAAATTACCCTTGCACTGCAACACGCCCTCGAGGACCACGGGAATGTCAGGGTCTACGAGCGCTATGTCGGCGTCGACCTGATCACGGCCGACCAGGTCGGCCAGCAGGGCAATCGTTGCGTCGGCGCCTATGTCCTGAACCTGGACACCCAGGAAGTCGAGCTTTTCCGGGCCCGACATGTCGTCCTGGCGACTGGCGGCGCCAGCAAGGTCTACCTTTACACCAGTAATCCCGACACGGCTTCCGGCGATGGCATCGCCATGGCCTGGCGGGCCGGGTGCCGTGTGGCGAACATGGAATTCAACCAGTTCCACCCGACGTGCCTTTATCACCCCGAAGCCAAATCGTTCCTGATCAGCGAAGCCCTCCGCGGTGAGGGTGCGCGGCTTGTTTTACCGGACGGCTCGGAATTCATGCACCGGTTCGACGAGCGAAAGGAACTCGCTCCACGCGACATCGTGGCGCGCGCCATCGACCATGAAATGAAGCGTCTCGGCCTCGATTGCGTCTACCTCGATATTTCCCACAAGGAACCGGAATTCATCAAGGCGCACTTCCCGACCATCTATGAACGTTGCCTCGCACTCGGCATCGACATTACCCGGCAGGCGATCCCGATTGTGCCGGCCGCGCACTACACCTGTGGGGGCATCGTCGTGGACCAGCACGGCCACTCTGACGTGCCGGGCCTTTACGCTGTCGGCGAGTCGAGCTTTACCGGGCTGCACGGCGCAAACCGTATGGCGAGCAACTCGCTGCTCGAATGCATGGTGTACGGGCGATCGGCGGCCGAACATATCGCCGCCCAACCCAGGAACGGGCCAGGGGCCTTCGAGATCCCCTCCTGGGATGAAAGCCAGGTCACGAATTCAGACGAAGATGTCATCATCTCCCACAACTGGGAAGAACTCAGGCGATTCATGTGGGACTACGTGGGCATCGTCCGGACCGACAAGCGGCTGCAGCGTGCGCGACGTCGCGTTCAACTCCTCTCCCAGGA
>JAGRIN010000548.1 GCA_020443245.1 Pseudomonadales bacterium | reverse complement strand
CGGGCCGGCCGCAACAATTGCCGCCGGGACATCGAATTTTGCGATGTTTTGCCGGAACAGCGCCGCCAGCCTGGCGGCCTGGTCATCGTAGGCCGCGTTGTCACCCCAGCTGGCACGAGGATCGACGAAGCGCGGATCCACGCCCGCAATGCTGGTGGGAAAATCGAGGTTGAGAATTTCCAGGTGACGGGCGGGGCAATCCAGCAGCGCGCCGCTTTGGGCGGCGGCCACCACCGCCCGGGTGACGGGGATAGGGAAGCGGGTGCCGGTGCCGCCCGGCGCGCCGGTGCCGCCGGTCCAGCCGGTGTTGACGAGGTAAACCTGGCTGCCAGAATCCTCTATCCGCTTCATCAGCAACTCGGCGTAGTCCGCCGCGGGGCGGGGCATGAAAGGCGCCCCAAAGCAGGTTGAAAAGGTCGGGTGTACGCCTGCCTCGGCGCCGAGCTCAGTGGAGCCTACGCGGGCGGTATAGCCGCTAAGAAAGTGAAATGCCGCCGCTTCCTTGGACAGAATCGAGATGGGTGGCAATACGCCCGAGACATCGCAGGTGAGGAATATCACGCACCCGGGCTCGCCCCCGGCATTGGTCAGGGTGCGTTTGGGGACATGTTCCAGCGGGTAACAGCAAC
>JAGRIN010000547.1 GCA_020443245.1 Pseudomonadales bacterium | reverse complement strand
TCGGGGAAAAAGCGCGCCGTGCGTAGGATGAGACAAGGCAAACCTTGATTGCGGTGAAAGAGTTCGCAGAGATGCTCTGCCGCCAGTTTGGTGACGCCATAAATATTCTTGGGCACGGGCGCGACATCCTCGGTGATCCAGGCCGCGGGCGCACCGGCCGCTGGGGTTAACGCATCGCCAAACGCGCTGGTGGTGCTGGTAAAGATGAATGCGCGCACCCCGGCCAACGTTGCTGCTTCAAGCAGATTGAGCGTGCCGGTAATGTTTGTGTCAACGAAGTCCTGCCGGCTGTGGGTGGCGACATGGGGCTTGTGCAACGTCGCGGTGTGCAAGACGGCATCGACGCCCGCCATGCACTGGCGCACATGGTCGCGGTCCACAATGGAGCCAACGCGGTCGGTAAAGGCCGAGGGGCGCAGATCGGTCCCGACCACACTCTGGCCCGCCCCACGCAACGTGCGCATGAGCGCCTCACCGAGATGGCCGGCGCTGCCGGTAACAAGAATTTTCTGCATGATTGCCCTGTCCATTGGATTAGCACATCTGTGCGAAGGTGTTATTTTCGCACGGGTGCGAGAAACGGGCAAATTGGCGCACTGGCCTTTGGAACAGGCCTGATCTGCCCCAAACT
>JAGRIN010000546.1 GCA_020443245.1 Pseudomonadales bacterium | reverse complement strand
TCAACCTGACCACACAAATGCTGGCCACACTGTTTGACTTTCCCTTCGAGGAACGCCATAAACTGACGTACTGGTCGGATCTCGCCGCGGGGTCCCCCGAAATGGCCGGCGGTAATGTAGATCAAGAGGAACGAATGACAGGCATGATGGACTGCCTGGAAACCTTTACCCGTATCTGGCATGAACGCAAGACCCGGGAAGGTGGTTTCGACCTGATTTCCCTGTTGCAGCGCGACCCAAACACCGCCGACTTAGTAGAGCGGCCCATGGAGTACCTGGGCAACTTGGTGCTGCTTATCGTCGGCGGCAACGACACCACGCGCAACTCAGCCAGCGGTGGTGTGCTGGCACTGAACCAGAACCCCGCTGAATATGCCAAACTGCGAGCTAATCACAGCCTGATCCCCGGCATGGTGTCGGAGATAATCCGCTGGCAGACGCCTCTCATGCACATGCGCCGCACCGCCAGCCGGGATGTCGAGTTCAAGGGCAAGCAGATTCGCAAAGGTGACAAGATAGTTATGTGGTATCTCTCGGGCAATCGCGACGAAAACAATATAGAGAATGCCGACCAGTTCATTATCGACCGGAAAAACCCACGCCACCACATTTCCTTCGGCTTCGGTATTCA
>JAGRIN010000545.1 GCA_020443245.1 Pseudomonadales bacterium | reverse complement strand
CTTCCATTTTCTTACGCTCATCTGCAGCGTAAACCACATCTTTTTTACCGATCGCACTCCAATCAAAATCAGCAGGACGCTCGGCTAGTTTGCGTGGTTCTGCCTTTTTCTCTTCTTTCTTTTCTGCCACTTCAGCAACAACCTCTTCAGCTACAGTTTCTGCAACAGGAGCTTCCGCTACTGCCTCTTCAACTTTTTCAGCGCTTTTGGTTTCTTTCTTAGCAGCTGGTTTCTTTTCAGCCGCAGCTTTGGTGGTCTTCTTGGCTTTTGGCTTATCAGCTACTTCACCTTTTGCAGCAACTTTCTTATTAGCTGCCTCTTTTTTCTCTTCTGCCATGTTGGTCAGATTTGTATCTCAGCGTTCCCGATAATGCCGAGAGATTGTTTTTGTTAAGCTCTTGTTCGGGAAGAGCCTCCCAGTTTTGGGCGCGCAAAGATAGTGTTTCCTTTTCAAGGATGAAACGGTAAATGGTAAAAGGAAAAATGTCCTCAAACCGAATCACGTTTTTCTTTTCATCCGTTTATCATTATTCATCATTGCTTCAGGCAATGAGTAACTTCGCAGCCGCAGATGAAAAAGTTTGACATACCTGAGTTTTATCGCAGTCCGATAATTGGTCCTATTAAGGAGAT
>JAGRIN010000544.1 GCA_020443245.1 Pseudomonadales bacterium | reverse complement strand
CGTGCCGGCGGCGACCTCGTTGACATGCGCCGTCCATGCCTCGGCGGCGTCCCGTCGCGCCTCGATCATCGTATGGCCGTCGGCGCTCGCTTGCCGAACGAGTTCCATCGCCCAGTTCACATGCTGTTCGGCGCCGAGGATCATGTTGGCAAGCACGGATGGCGAGCCGGGGCCGGTAATGTTGAAGAGGTTGGGAAAGCCGGGGATCATCAGCCCGAGCATGGTTATGGGTCCGTCGGCCCACGCCTCCGCCACGCTCTCGCCGCCCGGCCCGCGAATGTCCACGCGCGCGATCGTGCCGGTCATCGCGTCGAAGCCGGTTGCGAAGATCAGCATGTCGAGGTCGTGCGTCGCCTCCCGTGTCCGGATCCCGCTCGCCGTGATCTCCTGGATCGGGTCGCGGCGCAGATTGACGAGTTCGACATTGTCCCGGTTGAAGGTCTCGAAATAACCACTGTCGGTGCAGATGCGCTTGGTGCCGATCGGGTGGTCGGCAGGAACGAGGTCGTCCGCGACCGACGGGTCCTGGACGATCGCGCGAATCTTCCTTTCCGCGAAGTCGCGCGCCAGGGCGTTGACCCGGTCGTCGGAAGTCTGGTTCGGGAATATCTTCGCAAAGAGCACGCCGCCCTTCT
>JAGRIN010000543.1 GCA_020443245.1 Pseudomonadales bacterium | reverse complement strand
CCCGTGAGACCATCTCTACTGCCGATCGCGAAGCAAGACTGCAGCAACTGCAAGAACAGGATCCGGTGTTGCAGGTGAAGGGGCTGAAGACCTGGTTCCCTTCCGGAGGCAACTGGCTGGGAGGCAACAAGCATTGGGTGAAAGCGGTGGATGATGTCAGCTTTGATGTGTACCCGGGTGAGACCCTCGGACTGGTAGGTGAATCCGGTTGCGGGAAGACCACACTGGGAAGAACCATCCTCCGATTACAGGAACCGACCGGCGGACAGATCATCTACAAGGGCAGAGACCTGCTCAGTCTTTCGTCGAAAGAAATGCGTGACCTGCGGAAGGAGATGCAGATCATCTTCCAGGACCCGTATTCTTCGCTCAATCCGCGAATGACCATTGGCGCTGCGATCAGAGAGCCGATGACCGTACACGGATTGTACAGCAATGAAAGAGAACGAACCGAAAAGGTCATTGACCTGCTGGAAAAGGTCAATCTGAGTGCCGATCATTTTGGAAGATATCCGCATGAGTTCAGCGGCGGACAAAGACAGCGGGTAGTCATTGCCCGGGCATTGTCTTTGAACCCTTCTTTTCTGATCTGTGATGAATCGGTTTCAGCACTCGATGTATCCGTTCAGGCACAGG
>JAGRIN010000542.1 GCA_020443245.1 Pseudomonadales bacterium | reverse complement strand
TTTCACCTATGAAAGCGCCAACGACCTCGCCATCCTTTTGAATGCCGGTGCGCTGCCCGCCAGCCTGACGCCGGTGGAACAGCGGACCGTGACCGCCGGTCTCGGTCAGGACCAGATCCGCGCCGGTACGCTGGCTGTGATCGTCGGCTTTGCCGCCGTCATCATCTTCATGCTCGCGGCCTATGGCGTGTTCGGCGTGTTCTCGAATATCGCGCTGCTGGCGAACGTCACGCTGATCCTCGGTGCGCTGTCGGGACTTCAGGCGTCGCTGACGCTTCCGGGTATTGCCGGTATCATCCTGACCATCGGTATGGCGGTCGACGCCAACGTTCTGATCTATGAGCGGATCCGCGAGGAAGTTCGCGCCGGGCGAAGTCCCGCCAACGCGATCGAGACGGGTTATGCCCGCGCACTGAGCGCCATTCTCGACGCCAATATCACCACCTTCATCGCCGCCGCCGTGCTTTTCATGCTCGGTGCGGGCCCGGTCCGCGGCTTTGCCGTGACGCTGGGTATCGGCATCATCACCTCGGTCTTCACCGCCTTCCTCCTGTCGCGCCTTCTGGTCGCGATGTGGTTCAAGGCGTTCAAGCCGCAGAAACTCGGATTCTAGGAGCGGGACATGGCCTTCGGACTTG
>JAGRIN010000541.1 GCA_020443245.1 Pseudomonadales bacterium | reverse complement strand
GGTCATCTCACCGACGCAGCGAATACGGCGATTGCCAAGGTGATCGATATCGTCCACCGTGCCGTTACCGTTTTTAATATCAATCAACACTTTAAGAACGTCGATGATATCATCACCATCGGCTGTTTCGCAGCGCTCTTTGTAAGCACGGAACTGCGCAACATCTGGCAGACTGCCTGCGTATTTGTGATCAATCAGCTCGCTGGTACCTTCTTCGCTGGTGCGTCCCACCCGGCGATTGAACTTCATTCGCCCCACTGGCGATATATCATAGCGTTCATCGGTAAAAAACAGATTATGGAAAAGCGTTTGCGCGGCTTCTTTGGTTGGTGGCTCACCAGGGCGCATCATGCGGTAAATCTCAACCTGAGCTTCCAACTGATTGCGGGTTAAATCGGCACGCAGGGTATTAGAAATGTAAGGTCCACGATCCAGATCATTAACATATAACGTATGAATCTGTTTAACACCGGCTTTCTGAATTTTTACTAATGTTTCAGTAGTTAACTCATCATTAGCAGGTGCCACGATTTCGCCAGTGGTTTCGTCAATTACATCATGGGCCAGAATTTTGCCCAGCAGGTAGTCAACCGGTACTTCCAGAGTTTTAACATCCGCTTTCTGCAAATCACGAATATG
>JAGRIN010000540.1 GCA_020443245.1 Pseudomonadales bacterium | reverse complement strand
ATTCGAGGTCAACGCGACCGGGTATTTTTGGCGACCAAGTTCGGCATCATGCGCGATCCTCGCGATCCCAGCCGGCGCGGTATCGATGGGCGTCCCGAGTATGTCCGCGCCGCCTGCGAAGGCAGCCTGCGACGCCTGGGCGTGGAGACGATCGACCTGTACTACCAGCACCGGCTCGATCCGAACACGCCGATCGAGGACACCGTCGGCGCGATGGCCGATTTGATCCGGGCCGGCAAGATCCGTTATCTCGGCCTTTCGGAAGTTTCGGCGGCCACCTTGGAACGGGCTTGCGCGGTGCATCCGATCACGGCGGTCCAGTCCGAGTATTCGCTGTGGACCCGCGACCCGGAAACGGACGGCGTATTCGCCGCCTGCCGACGCTTGGGCGTGGGCTTCGTTGCCTACAGCCCACTCGGGCGCGGCTTTCTGACCGGGGCCATCCAGCGGCCGGAAGACTTCGCCGAAGACGACTATCGCCGGACCAGCCCGCGTTTCCAGGGCGAGAATTTCACCCGGAACCTGCATCTGGTGGAGCAGGTCGAGGCGCTGGCCCAGCGCAAGGGCTGCAAAGCCTCGCAACTCGCGCTGGCTTGGGTCTTGGCTCAAGGCGAGGACATCGTTCCGATACCCGGCACCAAG
>JAGRIN010000539.1 GCA_020443245.1 Pseudomonadales bacterium | reverse complement strand
CCTGTCATTCCTGTTGATCCACATCACCGGCCTGCTGTTGTGGCTGCCGGCGCGGGGGAAGATCGGTGAGTTTCGGCGACGCGATGGCTTTATCATCGTGACGCTGTTCTGGGTTGTCCTCAGCCTGTTGTCTGCGATCCCGTTCATGATCGGACCGCACCTCACGTTCATCGATGCCTTTTTTGAAGCTGTATCGGGTTTTACCACCACCGGCGCCACCGTGATCGTCGGCCTCGACACCTTGCCACCATCAGTTCTCTACTACCGTGGGCAATTGCAATGGCTCGGCGGAATGGGGTTGATCGTGCTCGCGGTCGCGATCATGCCGATGCTCGGGATCGGCGGCGCGCAGCTGTATCGTGCCGAAGCCCCGGGCCCGATGAAAGAGGAGAAACTCAAACCGCGTCTGGCCGAAACCGCGCGCTCGCTCTGGTTGATCTATGTAGGCCTGACGATCGCCTGTGCACTCGGTTACTGGGTGGCAGGCATGAGCCTGTTCGATGCTGTCGTACACAGCTACACCACCGTATCAACAGGCGGGTTTTCCACACATGACGCCAGCCTCGGCTATTTCAACAGCGTGGCTATAGAGCTGATCGCCATCGTGTTCATGTTGGCGGGCGGTATCAATTTCGCCATTCA
>JAGRIN010000052.1 GCA_020443245.1 Pseudomonadales bacterium | reverse complement strand
TCAATGCTAGGAAGGCCCCCCGAATCTGCTGCCTTTCCGTTAGCCCCGCGGTTCCGATGCGAGCAGGTCGAAGGCCGCTTTCATGTCCGCCGCCATTTTCTTGTCGTCGCTCTCGGAACGCTTGGTTTCGATACTTTCTGTCTTGGGCCACCAATGGAAGATGAAGGGCACCGCGACCACATAGCCCTCCGCGGCGATGCGTTCGGCGCTGCGCAGGGTGAACTCGTCGTTCTCGATCCCGGTATGGCCAACGGGGATGTGCTGGGCCATGACGATACCCGGATGTGGTCCTTCCCCCGGCGGGTCGAAGAGGAACACTTCCATCGGACTGCCGTCGACGTCGATCTCTTCGATGCGGTACATGGGCAAAACTCCCGGGGCAAAAGATCGGGAGTATAGACAATCGTCGCTGCGGGTCCCAAAGCGGGGTCCCGATGGCCGGCATACCTGGGAGCGCCGACCACCGGGATTCCCCAACTACACGGGAACTTGATACCTAGCAGATGGGTGAGAGAAGCACCGCCGCGGTGTCGCGCGGTATTGCGTGGCCGTGTCCGTCCGACAGTTCGCTCACTACCGGCAACAGGCGGATTCGATCCGCGCCGGTCGGTGTGGTCGCGCGAGCATGGAACCCTGCGTCGCTGAGCTCGATCTGCACGACCGGCTCTTCTTTCAGGTTCAGGTACCAGTCGGGCTTGGCACGGTTTTTCTCATTCGTGGCGATCACGAGGTAGTCGTTACCGACACGCCGATAGGTGAGGAGCGCGGCTTCCATTCGGCCGCTGTAACGCCCCTGTGTGATCAGGATGAGCCGTGACGTGCCATGCATTGCGTGCACGGGCATTGTCGTGGCGGCGGTTGTCTGGGCAATCCCTGCTTCGACCATGATGTTTCTCCATCCGCTTCCAAAAGAAGACCGACCCGGACCCCGTCCGGACACATCCTGTGTTCCGGCCGGGGCCATCGGTATGGATCAAGAGTAGTGGTTTTGAGGGGTTTGGCGCTGTGACAGGCGTCACAGTGTCGAATTTTTGAACGACCGCCCGTCGGGCGACGGGCGGTCGCGAAACACTTCAGTCCGGCAGGCCCAGGACCCGCTTGGAGATGATGTTCATCTGGACTTCGTTGGTGCCGCCGTAGATCGTGACCGCCCGGGTGGACAGCCAGTTCTTGGTGGTTTCGAGTTCGTCTCTCGAGAACCCTTCACCCTGCCAACCGATGCCCTGCGTGCCCATCAGGGTCGACTTGAGTTCGGTTCCTTCCCGCGCCAGCGTTGAGCCGACCAGCTTGAAGATCGACGTGGCCTCGCCGGGCGTCTTGCCGGACTGGTTTTCCTGCGCCGCGCGTTGGGCGGTGAGCTGGAATGCACGCTCGGTCATGTTGTGATTCAGGATTCGCTCGCGATAGCCGGTATCGGCGATGCGTCCGTCCTGTTCACCGACGTAATTCTTGGCAATCGCCGCAAACTCGTTGACCTTCTTCTCGCCGGGCTTCTTCTTGCCGCGACCGGCGCCGGAGAGGCCGCCGATGCCGGAGCGTTCGTACTGGAGCAGGCGCTTGCCGATGGTCCAGCCTTTGTTCAGCTCGCCGACAAGGTCCTCGCGCTTGGCGATGGCATCGTCGAAGAATGTCTCGCAGAACGGCGAGGAACCACTGATGAGCTGGATGGGCTTGATGGTCACGCCCGGCTGGTGCATGTCGAGCAGTACGAAGCTGATGCCGTCATGCTTGGCAGCCTGTGGGTCGGTGCGAACCAGGGCAAACATCCAGTCCGCGTACTGCGCGCCCGAGGTCCAGATCTTCTGGCCGTTGATGACGAAGTGGTCGCCTTCCAGCACGGCACGCGTCTGCAGCGACGCGAGGTCCGAACCGGCGCCGGGTTCGCTGTAGCCCTGGCACCAGCTCACTTCGCCACTCACGATTTTCGGAATATGGCGCTGCTTTTGTTCCTCGGTACCGAATTCGAGCAGCGTCGGGCCGATCATGGTCAGGCCCATGCCTTGTGACGGTGCCACAGCCTTGATGCGCGCCATTTCCTCTGCGAGGACGCGTGCTTCGGGCGCGGAGAGTCCGCCGCCGGTGTATTCCTTTGGCCACATCGGTGCGGTCCAGCCTCGGCTCGCCATGGCTTTGAGCCACGCACGAGCGTCGTCGGTATCGAATATCTCATGCGCATCTTCCCAGTGGAACGTGCGTGCGCGCATGCTCTGCGGACAGTTTGCCTCGAGCCACTCGCGCGTCTCGGCTCGGAAAGTTTCCAGGTCTGCCATGTTGTATCTCCTGCTCTGAATCCTAGGTGTCGCGTCGGCCGATCCAGATCGACAGTGCTTTCGCGACCAGCGCGCCCTTGCTGTCGAATATTGCCGAACCGGCGAAATGTTTCTTGCCTTCGATGTGGTCCCGCCACGCGGTGACGACGTAGTCTTCACCGGCCGGTGCGTCCCGCAGGGCGACTGCCGTAATGCGACCGAGCAAGCCGGTCCTGATGCCCTCTACGGCGAACGCAATTTGCCCCGGGCAGTCCAGTGCGGTCCACAGGAATTCGACGGGAATATTACCAGATTCGTCAGCCCACGCGGCGTCTGTTTTCCAGGCGGCCGCGACTTGCGTATCGTCGATTCGAGCGGCGTAGACATGAAGGCCCTCGTCGTGTCCTTCCCCGCAGCAAAAACAGATGGGGTGCATCCCTCGCATGCCCGGAACGGGTGAGCCCTCGCGAACCTGCAACGAGATGGCGCCGGGTTGTGCGGCCAGTGCCTGCTCGAACGACGGCGGCGCCGGCGGCGTCAGGTCGAGATTCGCACGGCGGACCTCACCGATCAGCACGTCGCCCGCCTTGACTGACAGGACATCGTCGCCCGGCACCACATCCATCGGGGCATCGAGGGGTACGGGGGCGCGCAGCGTTACCTCGACGGGCTCGGAGGACGGAAGGCCAAGCAGGGATGCGAATTTGCCCCCGACATAACCGCCGTTGCCCGACCGGGGCGGACCGCGGAATCGATCCTCGATAATGACGCGCTCTCGTGCCGAGTTGTGTTGCATGGACTCCTGCCCGGTCGATTCAAAGCCGGCCAATATATCGACTTGGCGACACCTGCGCCAGTAAAACTAGCCAGCCATGCCGGACGCGGGCGGCTCGCGCAGGCAATCCAGCGAGAGCCCGGGCACCTCGGCGCAGTTCGCAAGCGTCACGATGCCCAGGTCGCCAAGCGTGCTGCGATCCAGCGCGGGTTCGTTGCAGGCGAGGACAATCTTCGTCGTGAACGAAGTCAGCCCGAGCAATTCGACAACCAGTTCCCTTGGCTCCGGGACGTCGGCCGCGTTCAGCAGAATGACGTTGGCATCGACTTCGCCCAGCAGTCGATAAAGGTCACCCACGTTCCTCGCGGGATACCACATGGCGCCCCATTTCCGGGCAAGTGTCGCGACAACATCTCCGGGAAGCCCGAGGCTCAGAATGTTCATTATCGTCACCGAGGAAGTTCGCAAGTCGGTGGCCATGGTGTGCCACGCAATCAAACCCGTCATTGACATACGTCAAGTGACCTGCGGCCGGCATCGGTGAGAATCATTCGAACGTCTTTGGGGTCCGGGCCGTTAAAGCGTTCCCTCTTGTTTCAGGGTGCAAGCCGGAACGTGGTTCGGACCCCATCTTTATTTGGTAGACTTCGGTCTCGTTTGAACTCCTTGCTCGCAAGCAAATGACCGATTCCAACCGGGCCATCGTGATATGGCTTTTGACCCTGTGCATGACCATTGGCGCGATGATCGTCGTGGGTGGCGTGACGCGCCTGACCGAAAGCGGCCTGTCGATGGTCGACTGGCGACCGATTGTCGGCATCATCCCGCCGATCGGTGAGGAGCAGTGGGAGGCGACGTTCGAGCGTTACAAGGCCTTCCCGCAATACCAGACTGTCAATCAGCACATGGACCTCGAGGGGTTCAAATCCATCTTCTACTGGGAATACGGTCACCGCGTGCTGGGCCGCCTGATCGGTGCGATGTTCATCATTCCCTTTGCCTTCTTTTGGTTCACCGGGCGCATCGAGCGGCGCTGGATGCCGCGGCTGGTCGGTGCGCTCGTACTTGGCGGTATGCAGGGCCTGCTCGGCTGGTACATGGTCAAGAGCGGGCTTGTGGACATTCCGCGGGTCTCGCATTTCCGGCTCGCGGCGCACCTGTTGCTTGCGATGTTCATTCTTTCGTTCCTGTTCTGGCTCGTGCTCGACATGGTGAACACGCGGCGCGAACATTTCGGGACCGGCATTCGCGCGCTTGCCCTGTCGTTGGGTGGCCTCATCGTGCTGCAGATTCTGTATGGCGCGTTCACTGCGGGGATTCGCGCCGGTTACGGCTATAACACCTGGCCGCTCATGAACGGCCAGTTTGCGGCAGATGCGGTGTTCTTTATGCAGCCCTGGTGGATCAACCTGTTCGAGAGCGCGGCGACAATCCAGTTCATTCACCGATGGCTCGCCGCCGTGGTGCTCATCGTGAGCCTCGTGGCGATGGTCCGGTTGCGGAGCGCACCGGGACTTGTGCCGCGTGCGGCGACAGTGCTCTTCTGCGCGATCGTGGTCCAGTTTGGGCTCGGCGTCGCGACGCTCATTCACGTGGTGCCGATTCCACTCGCGAGTCTTCACCAGGCGTGGGCATGCATCGTGCTGGTGTCTCTCGTGTTCTTCCTCTATGTGACAGTACCGGGGCCGCGGAGCACCGTGTGAAGGTCTGCCTCGGCCAGGTCAACACGACGCCCGGCGATTTCTCTGGGAACTTCGAGCGTATTCGCACGGGTATCGCTCGCGCCGATGAAGCCGGGTGTGATGCGATCGTTTTTCCCGAACTGACGATCCCCGGCTACCTGGGCCAGGACCTTGTTTATCATCATGCCTACATCGACCGTAACCTCGAAGTCCTGGACGCGGTACGCGAACTGACATCCAGCTGCCACGCGCGCCTGCACGTTGTCGTTGGATACATCGATCGTAACCGCGGTCCTGGCAAGCCATTCTTCAACAAGGCAGCCGTGTTGCGCGCCGGCGAAATTGTCGGCACGTACAGCAAGCAGCTGATTCCGTTCTATGATGTGTTCGATGAGCTTCGCTACTTCCAGGCGGGAACCGAATTGCTTGCTCTCGACATCGCCGGCAAACAGACCGGCATCGTCATTTGCGAGGACCTGTGGAACGACAAAGGGGCGGATGACTACAACTACGAGGGTAATCCCCTCGAGCAGTATCGCAGCCTTGGCGTCGACGTCGTGTTCTCCCTCAACAGCTCACCCTACGTTCACGGCAAGACGTGGCAGCGCCTCAAGGTCATCGCGCCGGGCTCCGAAGACGGTCCGGCAATCGTTTATGTCAACCAGCGCGGCGGGCAGGATGAGCTCGTGTTCGACGGGCAAAGCTTCGTCGTGTCGGATGGCGACTTGCTTCATCTCAGCGCGGACGTTCGCCACGACTCGTTCGATATCGTCGACATGGACAAGGCGGTGCCAGAGATTCCGGCGGCGTGGGAGATTTCCCGCCGGGCCGATGTCCTCTCCCGGAGCGTGCCGCTCTATGACCTGCTGGTACTCGGGCTTCGGGACTATGTGGAGAAATCGGGATTCAGGTCGCTGGTGCTTGCGTCCAGCGGTGGCGTCGACAGCGCGGTCGTTTGCCAGATGGCATGCGATGCGATCGGCCCGGAGAACGTCCACGCCATCAGGATGCCGTCAATCTACAGCAGCGATCACTCCCGTGTGGACGCGATGGCCCTGCATGCCAATCTCGGATGCTGGGATTACGAAGTGCCGATCGAGCATGAGTCGGTTGTGGCAATGCTGAATGAGCGGTTCGGGATTCACGCGGCGAGTGAGGGGAACCTGGTGAGCCAGGTGATGGCCGCATCGCGTTACGGCAGCGTCGCGGACGAGAACGTGCAGGCGCGCCTGCGCGACGTGTACGTCATGCATTTCAGCAACGCGTTCGGCGCGATGCCGTTGTCGACCGGCAACAAGACCGAATCGGCGTGCGGTTACTACACCCACTTCGACATGAACTTCAGCTACGCGCCAATCAAGGACCTTTATAAATACCAGGTCGTGGCGATTGCCCGGGGCGCACCGGCAATTCCGGACAATATCTGGCGCAAGCCGCCCAGCGCGGAACTCGCGCCAGGCCAGACCGATGAGGCGAGCTTGCTGTCCTATGCCGTGCTAGACCCGATCGTCCGTGCCTACGTCGAGGAATACATCACGACGTTCACCGACTTCGAACGCTGGGTGTCCGGCTGCCTGAATGCGCAAGAGACCATCTCGATGGACAGCGAGCGGCTTGCTGGCTGGCTGACGAGCGACGCGGCCCCTTCAGATTTCCGGCGTATTGTCAGCCTCATGGGCAGGATGGAGTACAAGCGCCGCCAGACCTGCCCGGGCACGAAGGTCTCCAAGGTTGCCTTCGGAATCGGTCGCCGGATTCCTATTGTCGAAAAGTGGTCCTGACGCGTCTCGCGCGCCAGGACCCGCGGGAGATCAGCCTTCGACAGCGATGCTGCGCGGCTTGTTCTCTTGTCCCTTCGGAATCGATATCTCCAGCACACCGTTGTTCGCCCGCGCGGTGATCGCGTTCTCGTCCGCCGTTTCCGGCAACGTGAATTGGCGAATGAAGCTGCCGCTGACGCGTTCCCGGCGCTTGAAACCCTTGTTCTCGGTTTCGCGTTCGGTCGAGCGGGAACCCTTGATGGTCAGGACGTTCCGGTCCAGCGTGATATCGATGTCCTGTGCCGCGACGCCGGGTACGTCGACGTTCACGAGAAACCTGTCTTCCTCCTCGTGGATGTCGACCTGGGGCGACCAGTTGGTCGACTCGTACGAAGCCGGCTCATAGCGGCCATCATCGGTAAAGACACGGGAGAGTTCGCGGTGCAGTTGGTTCAGTGCGCCGAAGGGCGAGTAGATAAGTTGGCTCATGTCTGGGGTCTCCTTGGGAATCCGTTGCGCGTTTCGCGCTCACGGGCTCTGGATAGGTCCTCACCAGCGGTTTTCAAGAGCGGGCAACAAACAAATTCACCCATTCGGGGTGTGAACATTGACGCTGATCAAGACGCTGAATCGACTCGCGTGTTGCTATATGATGGTGTGATCAGGCAAACCTTGGAACGAGGGAATTTCAACATGGCGAAGTACAACAAGATTCTCGTGGCGCTGGACTTTCATGGGGACAACGCCGAAATCATCGAAAAGGGCGCCGACCTCGCCAAGCTGTATGGCGCCGATCTCTACATGATTCACGTCAACGAGCCGCTCGCGATCGCTTATGCGGCAGACGGCATGAGTTGGAGCGACCAGGTCGTTTCACTGGAGGCAAGCCTGCGCAAGGAAGCCCAGACCAAGATGGCGGAAGTGGCGAAGAAACTCGGCGTACCGGCAGATCGTTGCCTGATCCGCGAGGGGCGTCCTTCCTCGGAAATTCATCGCGCCGTCGAAGACAACAGTATCGACCTGATCATCATGGGCACGCACGGACAGTCCGGGTTGCAATTGCTGCTAGGTTCGACCGCGAACAGTGTCCTGCACGGCGTCAAGTGCGACGTCCTGGCGATTCGCGTCTCGAACTAGCCAGCCAGCGAGAAGATACCCAGTGGGTTGTGCGTCAGTGCGACCGAAACAATGAACGCGAAAGTGGCGACCGCCGCGGCAAACGCCGCGGCGCGCACGCCGTGCGTCTTGCCCTTCAACGTGGCCATCCCGAGGCCGATGTAGCAGACCAGGGCGACAACCTTCACCGTGAGCCACCCGGTCGTGCCGGGATACTGGTGGATCATGATCGCGAGTGCGATCGCTGACGCCAATAAAATCGTGTCGATAACATGCGGCGCGATCCGCACAAACTTTGCCCGCAGCATGGGGCTGCCGTTCAGCGCCCAGATGCCCCGCACGATGAAGAACGTGATCGAGATGGCCGCGGATCCAACGTGGGTTGTCAGTAACAGGGTGTAGGTGTTCATCGTCATTGGGCCGGTGTGAGGTAGAGCAGGCAGTCGCTTTTGGCGACAAAAGGGTCTGTTGTTGCCATGAAAAGAGTGATCGGCTGTGCCGCGACCACGAACCCGTCGGACTCCGCCAAGAAGGACGGTACCAGATCCTCGCCGTCCGCGCTGACGATCCGGAAGTGTTCGAGACCGCCCGAGCCGGTCCAGCCGAGGGGACTGCCCGCTTCGACCCGGGTGAAGTTCATCTGGTCGATGGTGTTGAACATCGTGATGTCCGCTGCGTCCTGGACGGTGCTCGAATAGTGAATCTCGGTATCGTCCCGGATTTCGAGGCGATGGGGATGCCGAAGTATGATCGAAGGTGACCCGGCGCCGTCGAACAGTCCCCCGGCGTTGAGAAACCGTGACAGGCTCTCGAACGCGAGGCTGTCCGCGTTGGGGTCGAGGAATCCGCCAAACTCGATGGTGACGACGCTGCCGAGCCGATCTCGCTGCTCGATCAGGGTACCGAGACGGAGGTCCAGGACGACCAGGTTGTCGGTGAATCCCGCGGAGAGTGCCAGTGTCCGCTGATCGTCCGACGTGGCGACCGCGAAGGCGACGCTGTGACCGGAAGTGTTATGCGTGTCGACGACGGCTTCCGGCGCGAAATCTGCCAGCAGGTCCAGTGCCTCGCGTGCGAACTCACGCTGGAGCGTGTCCCACGGCGGATTGAAGCAGCGATTCAGGTCCTCCTCTCCCGGCAGGTAACGGTGAGAGAAGAACGGTTCCTTCAGCGCCGCGGGGACCGAAGCGATAAGAATGCCTGTATCGACGGCGGGTCGTTGCCCCGATTGAATGAATCGATGGATCGCCTTCAGTCCCGACGGCTCGTTACCGTGTAACAGTGTCACGATGGCGCGTCGGCGCGACGAATCCTTGCCGGGAAGAGTGATCCAGGTCGGCTGGCCCATGCGCTTCAGGAAGTCGACGTAGTCGCTGCCGACGTCGTGCGCGCCGGGCGACGCCCATGTTTGGATTTGCCCGGGTGTTGCCTGCATCGGAGTATTATAGACTACCGTGGTCGGTGATTTGGGCACCCGCGCCATGCAACTGAAAGAGCCACGATTTACCCTCGGCGTCGAGGAAGAGTACCTGCTCGTCGACCGGGAGACGCGCGACCTGGTGAGCGATCCGCCGCCGGAGCTGATGCTTGAGTGCTCGCGGCGGTGTGGGGACCAGGTGAGTCCGGAACTCATGCGCTCACAGATCGAAATCGGCACCACGGTGTGTGCCGGCGTCGATGAGGCCGAAGCCGAACTCAGGAGACTGCGAGGCATTATCGCCGATGTCGCGGGCAAGTACGGCTTCGCGCCGATTGCGGTCTCGACGCATCCCTTCGCGCACTGGCTGGAGCAGAAGCAAACCGAACGTGCCCGCTACTCGGACCTCACCCGGGAACTACAAGCTGCCGCCCGCCGACTGCTCATTTGCGGCATGCATGTCCACGTCGGGATCGAGGACCAGGAACTTCGAATCGACCTGATGAACCAGCTGTCGTATTTCCTTCCTCACCTGCTTGCACTGACGACCTCGTCTCCCTTTTGGGAAGGCGAAAATACCGGTCTCAAGAGTTATCGGCTCACCGTGTTCGACGCGCTGCCTCGAACGGGATTGCCGGAACAGTTCGCGAGCTTTGCCGAGTATGAGCGTCACGTTGCAGTGCTTATCAACGCCGGACTGATCGACGATGCCTCGCGCATCTGGTGGGACCTGCGGCCGAGCGCGCGTTTCCCGACGCTCGAGACGCGTATTATGGATATGTGCACGAACCTGTCGCATACCGTCAGTATGGTGGCGTTGACGGTATGCCTCATGCGTATGTTGTTCCGCCTTCGGCGCAACAACCAGCGATGGCGTGTCTACGCCTCGATGCTGGTGAACGAGAATCGCTGGCGGGCGATGAGGTACTCGTTCGACGAAGGTATGATTGACCTCGCGAAGGGTGAGGTGGTGGAGTTCAGCGTGCTGCTGGAGGAGATCATCTCCTTCATCGCCGAAGATGCCGAGGCGCTCGGGTGCGAGGCGCAGATAGACAACCTGCGCAACATCCTGAAAGAAGGTACGAGCGCGCATCGGCAAGTTCACGTATATGGCCAGGCGCTGGCCGATGGCCACTCGGTCCAGTCGGCACAGAAGAAGGTCGTGGACTGGCTGATCGACGAGACGGTCCGCAACATCTGATTGGAGGAAGGATCCTGTTATGGCAGGCAAGAACGTTTTCTACGCGCAGTCAGGCGGTGTCACCGCCGTGATCAATGCGACGGCGTGTGGCGTGATCGAAGCGGCGCGTGCGAACCGCCGGTTCGGCAAGGTCTACGCGGGGCACAACGGCATCATCGGCGCGCTTCGCGAGGAGTTGATCGACACCTCGAAGGAGTCGAAAAAGGCGATCGCGGGATTGCGTCATACGCCATCGGGCGCCTTCGGTTCGTGCCGCTACAAGCTCGCGTCGGTGGCGGACAATCGCGCCCAGTACGAGCGTCTGCTCGAGGTATTCAAGGCGCACGACATCGGCTACTTCTTTTATAACGGCGGCGGCGACTCCCAGGATACGGCCAACAAGGTCGCGGCATTCAGCCAGGAGGTTGGCTACCCCATCACCTGCATCGGCATCCCGAAGACGGTTGATAATGACTTGCCGATTACGGACTGCTGCCCGGGCTTCGGTTCCGTTGCCAAATACGTGGCGGTCTCGACGTTCGAGGCGGGTCTCGACGTTGCGTCGATGGCCGAGTCGTCGACGCGCGTGTTCGTGCTCGAGGTCATGGGCCGCCATGCCGGCTGGATTGCAGCGGCGGCAGGCCTGGCGAAGGATACGAAGGACTCACCGCCCCACATCATCCTGTTCCCCGAAATCGCGTTCGATGAGGCCGCGTTCCTGTCGCGGGTAAAGGCCGTGGTCGACAAGGTCGGCTATTGCGTCGTGGTCGCCTCGGAAGGCACGCACTATGCTGACGGTCGCTTCCTCGCGGATGGCGGCACGACCGATGCGTTTGGTCACACCCAACTGGGCGGCGTGGCCCCCTCGCTGGTCGACATGATCAAGCGCGCGCACGGTTACAAGTGTCACTGGTCGGTTGCCGACTATCTCCAGCGCGCGGCGCGACACATCGCATCGAAGACCGATGTCGAGCAGGCCTACGCCGTGGGACGAGCCGCCGTCGAATTTGCAGCCGCGGGAAAGAACGCGGTGCTGCCTGTCATCGTTCGGGAGAAGAGCAAGCCCTACAAATGGTCGATTGGTGAAGCGCCCCTTTCCAGGGTCGCAAACGTCGAGCGCAAGATGCCGCGCTCGTTTATCACGCGTGACGGCTACGGCATCACTGCCAAAGCATATGAGTACCTGTCTCCGCTGATTCAGGGAGAGGACTACCCGCCCTACAAGGACGGCGTGCCCGCATACGTAAGGCTGAAGAACGAACTGGTGAAGAAGAAGCTGCCGGCGTTCGACGCCTGACGCAGCGTTGAGGGATATGCCGGCCGCCCGGAAGCAGGCGGCCGGCAACGTTTCCCGCGTTACAGCAGGGGAGCGATCACCAGGCTGACGATCGCCATGACGTTGATGAGAATGTTCATCGACGGTCCTGACGTATCTTTGAAGGGGTCACCTACTGTATCGCCGACAACGGCAGCGGCGTGGACATCGGAACCCTTGCCGCCGAGATTGCCTTTCTCGATGTATTTCTTGGCGTTGTCCCACGCGCCGCCGGCATTGGCCATCATGAGCGCAAGGAGTACGCAACCGAGCAGGGCACCCGCGAGCATGCCGCCCAGGGTCTCGCCACCGAGTGTGAAGCCGACAAGCGGCGGCATGGCCACGGCGATCAGGCCGGGGCCGATCATTTTCTTCAGCGCAGCCTTCGTCGCAATGTCGACGCACTTGGCGTGGTCGGGGTCGGCGGTGCCCTGCATCAGGCCCGGAATCTCACGAAACTGGCGCCGGATCTCCTCGATCATTTC
>JAGRIN010000538.1 GCA_020443245.1 Pseudomonadales bacterium | reverse complement strand
CGCACTTCCTCTTCAATACCCTCAACGCAATATCCACCCTGGTGCTGGATCAGAAGACCGGGCCGGCCAACACCATGCTGACCCGCCTGAGCCGCTTCCTGCGATACTCACTGGACAATGATCCGATGCAGAAGGTGACGGTGGCGACCGAAGTGGAGGCGCTGAAGCTCTATCTCGATATTGAAAAGGTGCGTTTCGAGGAGCGCCTGCAGCTGTACTTTGACATAGACCCGACGGCCCGCTCTGCCCTGATGCCCAGCCTTTTGCTGCAGCCGCTGGTGGAGAACTCGATCAAGTACGCTATTTCGGTCGCCATCGGCGGTGGCTCCATTTCGGTGAGCGCGCTGGTGGCCGGCGATCAGCTCGTGCTCAGCGTGGCGGATGACGGGCCCGGACTGGACCATCGCCCCGACAAGGCGCGCAAGGGTGGGGGTGTGGGCCTGGTGAACTGCCGCGAAAGATTGCGCGAGATCTATGGCAACAGGCAATCCGTTCGCCTGGGTGCCACCAGGCCACACGGGCTCACCGTCACTATCCGGATACCACTTGAACTGGAGTCGAAACCGATATGATACCGTTGAGAACGATTGTCGTGGATGACGAGAATCTCGCACGGCGAGGCCTGGCCATGCGTCTGGCGGAG
>JAGRIN010000537.1 GCA_020443245.1 Pseudomonadales bacterium | reverse complement strand
GATTGCACAGCCGGGGCAAGTAGAAGTTGAACTGGTTGGGGAAGGTGCCCCCGCCCTGATCCTCGTCCCAGTTGGGGCCCCAATCCGGGGGCGCCTCGGGGTTCGTGTCGCCCCCCGCCCCCTCAAAGAGCACCGCCTGATGGGCGAAGGTGGGCTTGGGGCCGTAGTCGGCCTGGGTGGGGAGCTCGCCGAAGACCAGGCGCCCCTCCTCGTCGAAGCCGCCCCCCATGGACTCCCAGTCCCGGGGGTATCCAGCGCCAGGGCGGCTCTCCACGTTGCCCCAGAGCATATGCTCCTGGCCCGGGTCCCGGGTCCACGAGCCCTTGCACGCCATCGTGCAGGTCTGGCAACCGATGCAGCCGTCCAGGTTGATCACCATCGCGATCTGGCGGGGGGCTGAGTCGTTCATCTTGATCCCTCCTCTGGCGGCGAGCAGCGCTCAACCTCTACCCGCGTGTCGCGCTGAACCCCGGTCGGGCCCCAGTAGTTCGGGGCGAAGTGGAGTTGGCCATAGCCCCCGGCGAGCTGGGTCGGCTTCATCTGGATTCCGGTGACGCTGTTGAAGTTGGCGCGACGCCCGTCCCCCCCCTGGTAGAGCTCCCACCCGTGGTAGAGGGTCACCCGTCCGGGGCGCTCCCCGGGGA
>JAGRIN010000536.1 GCA_020443245.1 Pseudomonadales bacterium | reverse complement strand
CCCGGCGGCTGCAAAGAGGGCGGTGAGCGCCTGCGCGTCCTTGAGCGTGCCCTCGGTCGTGACGAGGTCGCTTGCCGGCAGGTTGCGCGAGCCCGGGATGTGGCCGGCCCGGAGCCCCTCGCGGGGCTCGGCGACGCTGCCGGTGAACCGCGCGGCCGAGCGGGTGTCGACCACCTGCTCGCGCCGGCTGGTCAGGTTGGCGCGCATCTGCTCGAGATCGCGCACGAGGAAATTGTTCAGCCTTGGCGTGAAATGTCGCTCGGTCGGGCGAACGGGCAGGTCGTCCACCGGGCGCCCCTCGGCGCGCCATTTGGCGAGCCCGCCATCGAGCACGGCAATGTCCTCGTGGCCCATCGCCCGGAACATCCACCAGACGCGGGCGGAGGCGTAGAAGCGGTTGTTGTCGTAGACGACGATGCGCACGCCGTCGCCGAGCCCGAGCTTGCGCACCCGGGCCGAGAACTTGGTCGGGCTCGGCAGCATGTGCGGCAGGTCGGTGTCGCTCTCCGAGATATCCTCGATGTCGAAGAAGACAGCCCCGGGCAGATGCGCCGCCTCGTGCTCGGCCTTCGGGTCGCGGCCCTCGGCGGGCATGAACCAGGTGCAGTCGACGAGGCGGATGTCGGGCGCCTCCAGGCGCTCGG
>JAGRIN010000535.1 GCA_020443245.1 Pseudomonadales bacterium | reverse complement strand
CATGGGCTGCGGATTTTCGAGCACGCGGCCAATATCCTTCACTGCGGCCAGCATCAGATCGCGTGCCTGATGCGGGTCGGCGCGGTAAGAGATACCGACCGGAATCTTCAGCCGCACCGCCTTGCTGCTATACGACCAGTTGATCACGCGCTGGGTGATGAGGTCCTCATTCGGAATCAGGTGCTCCTTGCCATCACGCGTAATGACCGAAACATGTCGGCCGGACAGTTTGTTGATCCAGCCATAAGTATCGTCCAGTTCGATTACATCGCCCGGTTTTATCGAGCGATCCATCAGCAGGATGATACCGGAGATGAAGTTGGAGACGATCTTCTGCAAACCGAAACCGATACCGACACCGACCGCACCGGAGAAGACCGCCAGCGCCGTAATATCGATCCCGACCGAGCTGATGCCGGCCAGCAGGGCAAAGGTGATCAGGCCAATTTTAATGAGCTTGGCCAGCAGCACCTGCAGCGACGGGGTGAGGCCGCCGACATTACGGATATAACGCTCACTTAAGTCGGAGCCGGAAACCGCCAGCCACAGTAAGAAACCTAGTGTTATCAACCCCTTAACAACGGTCAGCAGCGAAATACGCAACTGCCCGGCGGTAAAAGCGATGCCATCGAGGAAATTCACGGTCG
>JAGRIN010000534.1 GCA_020443245.1 Pseudomonadales bacterium | reverse complement strand
GTTCGCGCCGGGGCTCCTCGAGGGCGTCCATGGCGCGGAGTCGCACACGTACTACGAGGCGTCCGCGGCGATCATCGGGCTCGTGCTCCTCGGGCGCTGGCTGGAGGCACGTGCCAAGGGGCGGACATCGTCCGCCGTGCGCGCGCTCGTCGACCTCCGGCCGCAGCTCGCGCGCGTGATCGAGGACAACGAGCCGTACGAGATCCCCGTCCGCGCAGTCCAGGCCGGCGATGTCGTCCTCGTGCGGCCGAGCGAGCAGATCCCCGTCGACGGCGAGGTCATCGAGGGCACGAGCTCGGTGGACGAGTCGATGCTGACGGGCGAGTCCGTGCCTGTCTCCAAGCAGCCCGGTGACACGGTCTTCGGCGCGACGATGAACAGCAGCGGGCTGCTGCGCATCCGCGCGACCGCCGTCGGCGCGGACTCCGCGCTGGCGCGCATCATCCGCCTCGTCGAAGAGGCGCAGACCTCGAAGGCGCCGATCCAGGCGCTGGCCGACCGTATCGCCGGGATCTTCGTGCCGGTGGTGCTCGGGATCGCAGCGCTGACGTTCGCCGGGTGGTGGGCGTTCGGTCCGGAGCCGGCGTTCACGCTCGCCTTCGTCAATGCGGTGACGGTGCTCATCATCGCCTGCCCGTGTGCCCTCG
>JAGRIN010000533.1 GCA_020443245.1 Pseudomonadales bacterium | reverse complement strand
TGGGCGGCGAGGAGCGCGTGGCCCGCCAGAAGGCGGCCGGGAAGCTGACCATCCGGGAGCGCTTCGACGCGTTCGCCGACCCGGGCAGCTTCCACGAGGTCGGCTCCACCGCCGGCGTCGGCACCTACGATGACGAGGGCAAGCTGATCTCGTTCATCCCCGCCAACTTCCTGTGCGGCACCGCCGAGGTCGATGGCCGACCGGTCATCGTGTCGGGCGACGACTTCACGGTCCGGGGCGGTTCGAACGAGTTCACCATCCCGGCCAAGCGCGACTTCGCCGAACGCATCGCCGTGGAGCTCCGCCTGCCCCACATCCGCCTGGTCGACGGCATGGGCGGCGGTGGCTCGGTCAAGATGATCGAGATCAAGGGTCGCACCAGCATCCCGCAGATGTCGGGTTGGGAGACCGTGGTGGAGCATCTCGGGGTGGCGCCCTCGGTGGCGCTGGCCCTGGGTTCGGTGGCCGGCATCGGCGCCGCCCGGGTGGCCACCAGCCACTACTCGGTCATCGTGGCCGAGACGGCGCAGATGATGATCGCCGGCCCGGCGCTGGTGGACCAGGCCTCGCTCGGCGACGTGTCCAAGGAGGAGCTCGGCCACGCCCGCATCCACACCTCCAACGGCGCCATCGACGACATGGTGGCCACC
>JAGRIN010000532.1 GCA_020443245.1 Pseudomonadales bacterium | reverse complement strand
CGACGTCGCAATCGGCGGCGAGACAGGCTTGCAAGCTGGGCACGGAGAAATCTGGCGTTCCCGCAAACACCAGGCGCAGGCGCTCGGACATCGGAATTCTCGGCTTCAGTAAGGAGTTGCGATCAGGACCATCGGCCCCGGCCTGGCTGGCAGCGGGCCGGCTTGCGCAAACCGGCGTGTGCGCGGCGCCGACGACGGAAGGACCCGGACCCGGCGGCAGGCTTCAGGCAACCGCCGACTCGGCATGGCGGCGCTGCTTTTCGAGTTTCTTGCGCACCATGTCGCGCTTGAGCGGCGACAGGTAATCGACGAACAGCTTGCCGAGCAGGTGATCCATCTCGTGCTGGATGCAGACCGCGAGCAGGCCATCGGCCTCGATCTCGATCGCCTGGCCGGTGACATCCTGGGCAGCGACTCGGATGCGGTCGGCGCGTTCTACGTCGGCGAAGATCCCGGGCACCGAGAGACAGCCTTCCTGGCAGGTCTGGCTGCCGCTGCGCTCGACGATGCGCGGATTGACGATCGTCATCGGCGCGTTCTTCTCCTCGGAGACATCGAGCACGAGCATCTGGATGTGCCGGTCCACTTGCGAGGCGGCAAGGCCGATTCCGGGGGCCGCGTACATGGTCTCGAGCATGTCCTCGGAGAGC
>JAGRIN010000531.1 GCA_020443245.1 Pseudomonadales bacterium | reverse complement strand
GGTTGGCCCAGGTGCCGGCGCCGAAGACGCCGACCCGCAGGGGCGCGCTACTTGTCTGCATGGGGCGATTCCTTATACTTAAAAATTTTCTGGCTACTTGAAGACTTTCACGTGAAGGCTTTGGGGTCCGGTACCGCCGAAAAGGCAAATTTAAG
This sequence comes from Pseudomonadales bacterium, assembly GCA_020443245.1. Classification (GTDB taxonomy): domain Bacteria; phylum Pseudomonadota; class Gammaproteobacteria; order Pseudomonadales; family Azotimanducaceae; genus JANQJA01. The sequence goes on along the minus strand of JAGRIN010000531.1, from coordinate 497 downwards.
GCTTCGGCCGACCCCCGACCACCTGGAGAGCGATGGGCAAAAAAAAGAAAAGCCCCAAGGCCACCGAGCGCGAGGCCTACGGGCTGAAAATCCTCAAGGCGTCCCATCCGGAGGTCCGCCGCCTCAAAAAAGAGTACGAGCCCGAGATCCACGGCAACAAGTTCTGGAATTCGAGCTATCTGATCATGGACTACCTGGCCCACCAGGGGCTGGCCGAGGGCGCGCGGGTGCTGGAGGTGGGCTGCGGCTGGGGGCTGGCGGGCATCTACTGCGCCAAGTTCTTCGGCGCCAAGGTAGTGGGCGTGGACGCCGACGACAAGGTCTTCCCCTACCTCGAACTGCACGCCGCACTCAACGGCGTCAAGGTCAAGACCAAGAAGGCGCGCTTTGAGGACCTAAAGAAAAAGACGCTGGGCGAACAGGACCTGCTGATCGGCGGCGATATCTGCTTTTGGGACGAGATGGTGGAGCCGCTCTTCGGGCTGGTCGAGAAGGCG
>JAGRIN010000530.1 GCA_020443245.1 Pseudomonadales bacterium | reverse complement strand
CATCATTATTTTCAGTGCCATGATCGTGTTCTTCTGCTTCTTCTACACGGCCCTGGTGTTTAACCCGAAAGACGTGGCGGAAAACCTCAAGCGTTCGGGTGCGTTTATCCCCGGTATTCGTCCCGGCGAGCAAACAGCAAAGTATATTGATCTCGTGCTAACACGACTGACGATGTTTGGTGCGGTCTACATCACCATGGTGTGTCTGCTGCCGAACTTCTTCCAGATGATGGCCAACGTGCCGTTCAACCTGGGGGGCACAGCGCTGCTGATCGTCGTGGTGGTCAGCATGGATTTCATGTCTCAGGTGCAATCACATTTGATGTCTCATCAGTACGAATCGCTGATGAAGAAATCAAACCTGGGTAGTTTCGGCCGCGGAGGCCTGTAGTTTCGGACTGCCCACGGGGTTTCCCGGGAGCACCCAGACCTTACGAATGTTGGGAGAGAGAAAGTGAAAGTCAGAGCATCAGTTAAGAAAGTATGTCGCAAGTGCAAGGTGATCAAGCGCAATGGCGTGGTCCGAGTGATCTGTGCCGCTGAGCCGCGTCATAAGCAGCGCCAGGGCTAAGTCCTCTGGTTGATTTTTTACAGGTCAGAGTATATCCTTTGCCCCCCGTAATTTTGGGCCCGTTCTGTCGGGCACTTACGTAAA
>JAGRIN010000529.1 GCA_020443245.1 Pseudomonadales bacterium | reverse complement strand
TACCCGACAGAAAAGCAGTTGCGCCCCCTCTGCCCGGCTACATGCAAACTGGATTGCCCGTCTCATTAATGGCATGTATACTGCCATTATATTGAACCAAGGTAAACGGTGTTACATTTAATATTTCGCCTGTTCTGAGTTAATCCTGTTTCTACGTCTAGAGAAAACGGAATCTTCCAGGCAAATCCACGATGTAAGCCCGTAGTTTGAACTCAAGCTATTACGAGGCCGTAGCATGGAAGTTAAAAACAGCGTTGTACCCAATGACAGACAAATAAAGGGATTTTTTGAACCGGGCGCCCCTGGCCCCATCTATATGGTGAACCTGCTGAAGTTCAAGGAAAAAGCCGAATACGCGGATGGCCGGGAAACCCAGCTGACCGGGGCTGAGGCTTATAAGCTCTACAGCGTTGCGGTGTCAAACCTGCTGCAGGAGTTTGGCGGCGACGGCGCATTTTTCGCCGACATAGAGCGATTGGTGCTGGGCGAGGTGGAGGAATTGTGGGACCAGGTGGCTATTGCCGTTTATCCTTCCAGGGCGGCCATGCTCGAAATGATGCAATCGCCGACCATGAAAGACATCTCCCAACACCGTGAGGCGGGGCTCGCCGGCCAACTCAACATTGAAACCACTGCCGCCCAGGGAACATGGCTGGAC
>JAGRIN010000051.1 GCA_020443245.1 Pseudomonadales bacterium | reverse complement strand
ATGTTGGACGCAATCGAACCCGAGAGCAGTACGTCACCCTGCATAACGCTTGCGGTTTGCTCGCGGAGCGATTGCACGCCGATCACGGAGATTGGGTGACCATCGACGAGCAGTTCTCCCGCGGAAGGTGACTGCATGCCTGCCAGGATGCTGAGCAGCGTGGACTTGCCGCATCCGGAGGGGCCAAAAATGGCCAGTGCTTCGCCCGCGGCGACCCTGACGCCGACGTTGTCGAGGATCACGGGATCGTCCGGCGCGTAGCGAAACGTCGCGTCGACGAGTTCGAGTCCACCTTCGATCGGGAAGACCAATGCAGACTCACCACCGGGTTCCGGTGCCGCGCTTTGTATGTCGGCGAGACGCTCGAGGTGCAGTGAGAGCATGAGAAAGCGGATGTACTCGTTGACGAGCGATGTCGTTGCCGATGTCATGTGCGAGCGCCACGCGAGAAAGGCGTACAACATGCCAATCGACATGTCACCAGAGAGCACGGACCGCGCGCCAAGGAACACGACGAGGACATGGCTGGTTCCAGAGAGCGCGGATTCGATGAGGTCCACGCAGAGGGAGAGCCTGCTCGAACGCACGCGCGCGTTGACCGCATCGGTGAATCGATTCAGCCAGTCGTTGTGCCGTACCGGTTCCGCGCCGAAGCGTTTGATGGCACTGATCGAGCGGATCGTTTCCATGAAGTGCGAGTCGCTCCGGGCGTCCGCGACGATTTGTTCGAAGTTGCGTAGCTTGACCGGCAGGTAGAACACGAGCTGGGCGAGCAGGTAAAGCAGGACGGTAGCGAGCACGATGCTCGCGAGAAGCGGCGAATACAGGAACAACATGGTCAACGTCGTGACGGCCATGATGCCGTCGAGCAACACCGTAATCGTGCTGCTTGTGAGGAATTCCTGGATCGGCCTTTGCGAACCGAAGCGCGACACGATGTCACCCATTTGCCGGCGAGTAAACCAGGTGACAGGAAGTGACAGCAGATGACGAAACAGTCTTGCACCAAAGTGATAAGAGAGTTGGTGTGTGAGGTAAATGCCGAAGAAGCCGCGTAGCGCCCGGGTCAGCACCGAGAATATCGTCAGGCCGAAGAAGCCCGCGCCCAATAGCACGAGCAGGTCGGCGTCATGCTTGACGAGCACCTCGTCGACCACGAGCTGCATGTAAAACGGCGTGGCGAGTGTGACGAGCTGGAGCAATCCCGACAAGACGAGGATCTGTCCGAGCGCCGGGAGCACGGCGTCGATGCCCGAAAACCAGGAAGTGAGTGGCGGCCGCTCACGCTTGTCCGCTTTCTCGAATCCTTCCGCAGGCGTGAGTTCCAGCGCGACACCGGTAAAGTGCTTGCCGACCTCCGGGAGCGGGTAGCGGCGAACACCGACCGCGGGATCGTGCACATCGATGGAACGTCGATTTACACGTTTCAAGACAACGAAATGGTTGAAGTCCCAGTGCAGTATGGCAGGGCAGGCGAGGCCCTTCAGTTCACCTGTTTCGAGTCGCAGTGCGCGCGGGGCGAGGCAGAGTGCCGATGCGGTGCGCATCAGGCCCGCCAGCGTCGCGCCTCGCTCGCCGGTCGGAAACCGGCGCCGCATCGAGACGAGGTCCTCGCGGTGGCCGAAGGCGCTGGACACCATGGCGATGCACGCGAGTCCGCATTCCGTATTTTCGGACTGCAGAATGACTGGCAGTTCAGGGCGGCCGCCCATCGACAGTGGTACGCGGGGGATCTTCATCAGTCTGACCGTCCTCGCATGACCTTGAGGGGCGCGAGCAGCCAGTCGACCAGGGTCCGATGGTCGAGAATTACGTCTGCCTGCAACGTCATGCCTGCGCGCAACGGAACATCGTTGCCGTAGGCTTTGACTGTCGGCGAATCCAGTCGCGCGATCGCGGCGAAATAGGGTTCTCGTACTGCGACGGGCAAGCGTTCATCCCCGGGGAGCAGTGCGTGTGAAGTGACCCGTTCAATATGGGCGCGGTACGTCCCGAACTGTTGGTACGGAAACGCGTCGTACAAGACATTGACATCCTGCTCCGGTTCGACGAATCCTGCCGACCGGGTTGGTATCAACAGGACAACATGGAGCGGGCTGTCTACATCGGCAATACTGGCGACCGGCGTTCCGCGCTCCAGGGTATCGCCCGGCTCTGCAAAGACATTCGTGATTACACCTGTTGACGGCGCCTTGATCACGAAGCGGGACTCGCCCTGCAGTTTCGAGATTGCCTGGCGGATTCTCGACGCCTCCTGGCCCAGGTTTTCGCGCCCGGTTTCAATACGGGCCGAGGACCGCGATTGCTCGAGCCCGAGTTGCCTCAGCGACTCCTGTCTTCGCGACTGTTCGGAGGTCATGTTCTCAATGTTCTGTCGTGATGCCAGCAGCGCTGTCCTGAAACGATTCCACTCGATTCGGGACAGCTTGCCTTGCTCGTACAAAGGCTGTGCGGCGTTATAGGTATCATTCAGGCTCGTTTCCTTGGCCGTTTCGAGTTCCAGGACACGCTTGCCGTGACGGATGGCGGACCTGGCCGCATCAACCCTCGAAGCGATATCGGCCGATTCGACTTCTGCCTGCTTTTCCAACTGAGCCTGCCTTGCGGTGACGCTGCGCAGTTGCAACCGGTACTCGCTCAGCAACTTGTCGCGCTCGGTTTCGTCCACCGGTATCGAAGACCTGATGCGCACGATGGGGCTTCCGGTTTCGACGAGATCTCCCGACGCGACAAAAGTCGCCTCGACCACGCCTGTATCGCTTGTTCGCACGCGCTTGATCGCATGCTGCGATTCGAGATAGCCGGGCACGGTTGCCTTGCGCGCGTAGTCGTTGGTCGCGAGAAACCAGCCGACGACCAGCAGAGTTGTCACCAGGAGCAGCAATAGCAAACCCGCGCCAGGCGGAGAGACGAGTTTGCGCCTGCCCTCTGCATCCGTGGTCCGGTAGAGGGCGGCCTCTTCTCGAAACAGGCTTTCAGGCATGGGCTGACTGCCACATCTCGGGGACGTGTATCCAGTGTTGCCACTGCGATGGGTATCGTGAGATGTGTTGCGTCGCAAGGCGCGCGAGCGTCTCGCAGGTCGAGATCGTGTCGCGCGGACGAACAGGCGAGTAGCAGCCGAGCCGGCGACGCCTTCCCGACCGGAAGCTGTGAACGTTGACGATATCCGCGTTGCCGAGCAGGGCGAGTTCCGCCGGACCTTTGACCATCGCCATCGTTTGGCCGAGGAAGGGAACGTCGGACGTGGGGCCGTAGGAGCGCGGCAGGTCGTGGAGCGCAACGACGATGTGTCCCCGTCGCAGGGCTTTGACGAGTCCGACCGAACGCCGTTCGTTGTGCCGGACCACGATGACGTCATTCCCACGTTGCGAGAAGTGGGAGAAGACGGCGCGCTCTGTCTCCGATGCGGCCAGCTTCCGCACGATGTAGATGTCGCGTGGTGTGCGCAGGGCATGCCGCAGCTTGAGCAGGCCGGCGAGATATTCGCCGCCATGTATCGAGGTGACCAGGATGCCGCGCGTGCTGCGGTCCATCCAGGCGGCAAGTTCGGGAAGCTCGGGCGCCTCGACCTCGTCTGCTATGCGTCGTGCCTGCGCCCTCGAACTCCGGGCGAGCGTCTGCCACAGAGCCAGCGACCTGCGCATTTCCTGTGCAGCACCGTTCGCGATCGCGAGTGCCTCGCGCCGGGGTTCGTGCATCAGGGCGCCAACGAGTGCAGCGAGGTGCAAGATGCGTGGTTCGGTGATGTGCTGTCGCCTGAGCCAATTCGCCACGGTGATCGTTCCGTCTACGAGTCATGCGCAGGATGGCGCCTCGCGTCGCGCGGCTTTAGCGGAAAATGTCGCTGGCGCTTGTAGGAAATGGCTGACAGGCGTGTCAGTGAATGACGACGTAGAGTGCCACACTCAATATGGGTATCGAGACCAATGTCGAGAGTACGACAACGGTTGCAGCGACCGGCACGATCTCCCGGTAGCGATTGGCAAAGAGGTAAGCATTGATCCCGCTGGGGCAGGCCGCGAGCAACACCGCGGTGGCCGTCCACGCGTCGGGCAGCCGAAAGACCTGCGTCGCAACGACCCACACAATCAGCGGATGCACGCAGTTTTTCAGTGCCAGCGCCACACCGATTCTCGCGATGTCCCCGCTGATTCGATAGCGACTGATTGAAGCGCCCATGGAGAACACCGCGCAGGGAAGTGCCGCACCGCCGAGATACGCTGCCATCTTGTCGAGGGCGCCCGGCAGGGTGAAGCCGGCCAGGTTGACGGCAAGTCCCAGCAGCAGTCCCACCACAATCATGTTGCGTAGCAACACCCGCGCAGTTTGCAACGGCAGCGAAAGCAGGCCTTTTGTATCGCCGCGCGCCGTCTCCGCCCCGAAGGTCGTCACCATGAACATCATCGCGGCGTGCGTCGAGATAATGATGTAAAGCGGAACGCGCGCCGCATCGCCCAGCGCCGCGATGATCAGCGGGATGCCGAGCAGTACCACGTTACTGTAGGAGGCACTCATGGCGAAGATGGGCAATGCCGCACCGCGGAGTCCCAACGCGCGTGCGGCAAGGATGGCGCCGCCAAACACGCACAGCGTGGAGCCGTAGTAGGCGAGGAGGTACGACCAGGGCATGCTGTGGGGTAGCGAGGCAGTCGCGGCACTCCGAAACAGCATCACCGGAATGGCGAACGTGAAAACGAATGTCGAGAGGCCTTCGATCGCAGCCTCGCCGATCCACCCCAGGCGCCCGGAGACGAACCCGAGGAGCACCAGCCCGAACACGGGCAGGACAATGTCGGCGACGAGGATCACTGCGAGGCGGGTTCGCTACCGGCCGGTCCTTCCTCCGGGGAACGGAAAAAGCGCGACGTACTCTTGCCGTCCCGCTTGGCGCTGTACATCGCATCGTCCGCGCGATTGATCAGCTTCTCGAGGGCATCACCGTCACGCGGACACAGGGATATCCCGATGCTGCAGGTCACGTGGATGTGAATGGTGTCGGCCCCTTTGGGCAGCTTGAGAACGATAGGCTCAGACACAGCGGCCTGTATACGATCAGCGGCGATCTGGGCGCCGTGCTCGTCCTGGACATGTTCTGACAAGACGACGAACTCGTCACCACCGAGGCGCGAGACGGTGTCCTCGCCGCGGACCTGGCGGAGCAGGTTGAGCGCGATCTGCCTGAGCACCTGGTCGCCAATCGTATGGCCATAGCTGTCGTTCACTCGCTTGAAATCGTCGAGGTCGACGAACAGCACGGCGAACTGCCCATGCTGGCGCCGGGCACGAGCGAGCGACTGCTCCATGCGTTCTGTCAGCAGCATCCGGTTCGGCAGGCCCGTCAACGCATCGTGCAACGCCATCTTTTCATGTTCGTTGCGCTCGTGTTCCATCATTCGCACCTGGGCGTACAGGCGACGGCTCTGCTTCTCGATCGTGTACCCGGCGGTCGCCGCGATGACATATCCGGGGACCAGGAACATCGCGATGCCGATGATTTGCTCGAGACTGATCTTGTTGGTCATCACGACGATGGCGAGCACAAACATGAGCAACAGCGCCGCGACGAACGCGTAGGTAAAGCGGAGCCCGATAAAGTGGGTGAGCAGGAGCATGATGAAGAACCCGGGGAAGTAGTCCATCAGATCCTCGGGGTGGCCGATGCGCAGCAGCAGGCTGGCGCCGAAAACGACGACCGTCAGCATCAGCGCGAACTGCACGTAGTGGCTCTCCATGCTGGCGGAGGTAAGCCACAGCAAACCGAGGAAAGCGATGCCCAGCATGACGCCCGCTTCCCAGGGCATGATGGGCGTCTGGGTTACCGAGGTGGCGTCCAGCAAGGCGAGCGTGAAGAGGAACCCGATCAGGACGATGAGCACAGGCCGTAGCGAGCGCACCAGCATCGCAGGCTGATAGCGCTGGTAATCCGCTTCGAGCTCGGCGTCGAGATAGCCGAGCGTCAACGGGTGCAGTGCATACTTCGCTTCTGCGCCTTCGTCGCGAGAATCCATCGGGGGAACCGTCTTATCATTTTTTGCCATAGTCTAGCGCAGCCCGCGCCGGGAATCCCCCGCTTTTGTGGTGTCTTTGCACGCGCCGCGCGTGCTGGTATATAGTCGATGCTCCAAAAAGAGGGAGCTACCATATGGCGTTCAATCCGGACAGCGTTCTAACCGTCCAACCCATTCCCAAGCTTACCGACGAGGTGAACCAGGTTCGCCTGGACACCGCCGAGATCGTCGGCAAACGAATCATCCCGAACGAGCGGCTCCTCGTCGAACGTTGGAACGGCAACGAAGATGCGAAGAAGCTCTACAACGACATTGTTTCGGAAGTGAAGGAGCGCAAATTGTGGGCGCCGCATTTGCCGGAAGAATATGGCGGCAGCGACCTGGGCTTTCTCGCTCACGCCTACATGAACGAAATTCTCGCCTGGAGCGGCATGGCGGCCCCGATGTTCGGCGTCGTGGCACCGAACTCGGGCAACCAGAAGGTGCTCGTCCGTTACGGTACCCCTGAACAGAAGAAGAAGTGGCTTGAACCGCTGGTCCGCGGTGAGACGCAAAGCTGCTTCTCCATGACCGAACCTGACAATGCCGGGTCCGACCCGCGTTCGATCCAGACCCGCGCGGTCCGGGACGGTGACGAATGGGTCATCAACGGACACAAGTGGTTCACCTCCAATGCGGTTCGTGCCGACTGGGCGCTGGTCATGGCGCGTACGGAAGAGTCCGACGGCAAGGGCGGTACCAACGAGAAGATGTCACAGTTCATCGTGCCTACCGATTCCCCCGGCTTTGAAATCGTCCGGAGCGTCCCGGTCTGGGGACATACAGGCGGCCACCACTGCGAGATTCTCTACAAGGACGTGCGTGTTCCCCACGAGAATATGCTCGGCCGCGAGGGCGAGGGTCACGCTGCCGCACAGGAACGTCTCGGTGCAGGTCGCGTTTACCACTGCATGAACAGCATCGGGCACATGTGGCGTGCGTTCGACCTGATGGTGAAGCGTGCGATCGACCGGCAGGTTCACGGTGGCAAGCTCGAGACCAAACAGTTCATCCAGGGTTTCATCGCCGAGTCCTACATGGACATCCAGGCGGCGCGCCTCATGACCATCAACTGCGCCGAGGTGATCGACTCCGGGCAGGATCCCCGCACCGAAATCTCGTCGATCAAGGTGTTCGTACCGGCGGCCTACCATCGAGTCGTCGACCGGGCGATCCAGGTGTTCGGCGCCAAGGGCGTGTCGGGCGACACACCGCTCGCCAGTATGTACCTTGGGGCGCGGACGCTTCGCCTTGCTGACGGCCCGGATGAAGTACACAAGATCCTCATTGCGAAGAACGTGCTGAAGCACTATCACGACGGTCTGTCGTGGGATTTCGGCATCTAGCATCAAGACAACGAAAGAGGGAGCGAATGGGAGCAACAATCAACAAGAAGGGTGTCCTTGCCGGCAAGGTGGCGATTGTCACCGGCGCAAGCCGTGGCATCGGCGAGGCCATCGCGCTGCGCTATGCGCAGGAAGGCGCGAAGGTCGTGGTTTCGGCCCGCACGGTGGAAGAGGGCGATCACGTCCTTGAGGGCAGCATCAATTCCGTCGTGAAGAAAATCCGCGCCGCGGGTGGCGAGGCACACGCCGTGCGCTGCGACCTTGCGCTGAAGGAGCATCGCGAAAACCTGATAAAGGAAACCGAGTCGACCTTCGGGCCGGTGGATGTGCTTTGCAACAATGCGGCGGTCACGTACTTCGTGCCGGTCGAGAGCTTCCAGGAAAAGCATTATCGACTGATGATGGAAGTGCAGGTTTACGCACCGTTTCACCTGGCGCAGATGGTCCTGCCCGGAATGCGCCAGCGCAAGTCGGGCTGGATTCTCAATATCTCTTCTCACGCAGCCCTGCACCCGAACAAGGCGGCAGGCGGTCGCGGCGGCACGGTCTACGGCATGTGCAAGGCTGCGCTGGAGCGGTTTACGACGGGCCTTGCTTCCGAGGTTTACCAGGACGGCATCGGCGTCAATGTGATTTCGCCCGGCCTTGTCGCAACGCCCGGCGTGCTTCATCACAAACTCGTCACCGACGATACGCCCAAAGAGCGCATCACGCCGGTCGAGCATATGGCGGAGGCTTGCCTGCGACTCTGTTGGGGTGACCCCAAGGAGATTACCGGCAAGATCACCTATGCCGCCGATATGCTGAAGGACTACAACCTCACGCCTGCGGAACTGATTGCCTGAAGATCAGTTGCACTGAAGTCGGCGTGACGGGGTTGCACCCGTCACGCCAATTCCATATGGACCTCGTCGAGCCTCTCCCCGATCTGTGACGCGTCGAAAGGCGTCAACTGGTATACGTAATAATTGAGCCAGTTGCTGAAGAGCAGGTTACCGTGACTCTTCCAGGTAACGATCGGCGCCTTCGCGGGGTCGTTGTCGGGAAAGTAGTTCTCGGGAATCTCCGGGCTGATGCCCGCTGCGAGATCGCGCTCATATTCGTCTTTGAGGCATTGCGGTTCGTACTCCGAATGACCGGTTACGAAAAGTTGGCGACCGTCTTTGCGCGCGACGATGTATGGCCCTGCGATAGGCGAATCCGCCACGATTTCGAGTTCGGGCACGCGAGCGATATCCTCGGCCCTGACCTCCGCATAGCGTGAATGCGGGGCCGTAAAGATGTCGTCGAATCCCCTGACGATCGGAGAGAGGGGCTTGACCAGGCGGTGTGGGTAGACACCGGAAATCTTCTTTGGCAACAGGTGCTTCTCGATACCATAAAGGTGGAACATGGCCGCCTGCACGGCCCAGCACAGGAACATCGTCGAGGTGACGTGTGTCAGTGTCCAGTCCATGATCTCGGTCATCTGCGGCCAGAACAACACGTTCTCAAAAGGGACTTGTCCGAGCGGCGCGCCGGTGATGATCATCCCGTCGTACTTGTTGTCGCGTATCTCGTCGAAGCCCTTGTAAAAGCGCTCCATGTGTTCGATCGGCGTGTGCTTCGAGGGCCGGTCGTCGATGCGCATGAGATCGACATGAACCTGAAGCGGGGAGTTCGAGAGCATTCGCAGAATGTGTATTTCTGTCTCGATCTTCTTGGGCATGAGATTCAGCAGCAGGATCTTGAGTGGCCGGATATCCTGGTGTTGTGCCCGCGCGTCTGACATACAGAAGATGTTCTCGCGGCTGAGTACTGCGTACGCCGGCAGATTGTCGGAGATATTGAGCGGCATGATGACGTCCTGGCCCGTATTTCGGGCGAAAAAAAACCCACCCAGCTTTCGCTAAAGTAGGCTTGCGTCTCTTTAGCGGTATTTGTAGAGCGCCCGCAAGCTGAACTCAAATCGGCGCTGGAAATGATTATAAGAACATTACCCGGGGCGTCAACCGGCATGACGCCGCGGGTATGGCCAGTCAGCTGGTGTAGCGGTCCTGCAGGCGCTGCATCCCGCCAATCCAGCGATCATAGTCGCCCGTCTTGCGCTGGATGTAGGTCAGGACCTCCTTGTGGGGCAGGATCAGGAAGGTCTCCTGGCCCAAAGCTTCGATGACGGCATCACACAGTTCTTCCGGCTCCATCATGCCATCGACGCTTGCGACGCCGCCCTCATTGCCGGCTGTCATGGCTGTCCGGACCGCCTGCGGGCAGAGTACGGACACCTTGATTCCCCGTCCGCCATAGGTGATCGCGAGCCATTCTGCGTAGCCGACTGCGGCGTGCTTGGTGACTGCGTAGGGTGCGGAGCCGATCTGCGAGAGAAGTCCGGCGGCGGATGCTGTGTTTACGATGTATCCATCGCCCCGCGCCAACATGGCGGGCAGGGCTGCACGTGTCGCGTAGACGTGTGCCATAACATTGATTTGCCAGATCTTCTCCCACGCTTCATTCGGGACTTCCGGGCCGCCGCCGATACCGATGCCGGCGTTGTTGCACAGCAGGTCGATCTGTCCATAGTCGGATTCTGTCGTCCGGATGAGATCAAGTACATCCGACTCGTTCGAAACGTCCGCGGCAATGGCACGTGCACCAATCGACTCTGCGACCGCGTTCAGTCCCTGCTCATTGATGTCGGAGATGACGACCTGTCGCGCGCCCTCCTTGACGAAGCGTGTTGCCATGGCACGTCCGATGCCACTCGCGCCGCCGGTGACGACGACAACCTTGTCTTTTACTCGCATGCGCGGATTGCCTCATTGATCGTGTCGAAAATTTGCGTGATTTCCTCCCGCGTGATGATGAGCGGCGGTGAAAGCACCAGTGTGTCTCCGATGTTGCGCATCCAGACGCCGTTCTCGTAGCACCGCCTCGCGACGTCCATGCCGCGAGCCGCGGGCGCGCCGTCCCGGGCCGCCAGGTCGATTGCCCCGATAAAGCCGAGGCAGCGAATGTCGGTGACGTTGGGCGCCTGCTGAAGCTTCAGCGCGCTATCCATCCAGTGATCGTTCAAATCGCGCGCACGCGTGAAGAGGTCTTCAGACTCATAGATGTCGAGGGTCGCCATGGCGGCCGCACACGCCAGCGGATGGCCGGAGTAGGTATAACCGTGGTTGAGTTCGACGCCGGGGTCCGGCATCGCCATGAACGCGTCAAAGATAGTATCCGAGACGAAGACAGCACCCATTGGAATGGTTGCATTGGTGATGCCTTTCGCCGTGGTCATAATGTCGGGCGTGACGCCAAAGCGTTCAGCGGCACAGCTTGCGCCGAGGCGCCCGAAACCCGTGATCACTTCGTCGAAGATGAGCAGGATGTCGTTTTTCGTGCAGATCTCCCGCAGGCGTTGCAGGTATCCTTCGGGCGGCATGACGACGCCGCCTGCCCCGGCGACAGGCTCGACGATGACCGCGGCGATGGTATCGGCGCCATGGAGGTCGACGAGGCGCTGCAGGTCGTCAGCGAGTTCCGCGCCGTGCGCCGGCAGGCCCCGGGAGAAGGCATTCTGCTTCGTGTCCAGTGTGTGGCGAATGTGGTCGACACCAGGCAAGAGCGGGCCGAAGCTGCTGCGGTTCTTGACCAGGCCGCCAACGGAAACGCCGCCAAATCCCATACCGTGATATCCCTTCTCACGACCGATGAGGCGATGCTTCGAACCCTTGCCGCAGACCTTGTGATAGGCAATCGCGATCTTGAGCGCGGTGTCGACCGACTCTGATCCCGAATTGGTGAAGAACACGTGCCTCAGCGGCGCCGGAAAGTGCTGTACGAGGCGCTCGGCGTACTGGAAGGCGAGCGGATGGCCCGAGTTGAAACTGTGCGCGAAATCCAGTTCCTCGAGTTGCTGCCGGATCGCCTCATTGATGTGCGTGCGGTAGTGGCCGGCGTTGACACACCAGAGTCCCGCCGAAGCATCCATCACCTTGTGATCGTTGCTGTCGAAGTAATACATGCCACGTGCCTTGACGATGAACCGCGGCTTCTCCTTGAACTGGCGGTTCGGTGTAAAGGGCATCCAGTAGCTGTCGAGGCTTTCCGGGATCAGGTTGTGATCGAGGATGGTCATTTGGTTTCTCCTTCCATGACGGCGAAGAGGTCCGTCGGGTGTTCGATTATATGCCTTGCGCCTGCCTTCTTCAGTTCATCTGCTTCGCGAAAGCCCCAGAGTGCACCCACGGGCAGGTTGCCGGCGGCAACCGCAGTGTGCATGTCGGTTGCGGTGTCACCGACGAACGCAATCTCGGCAGGATGCAGCCCGAGCTCACGTGCAATCGCGATTGCGCCGGTCGGGTCCGGCTTGTGAGGGACCTCGGCCGAGAAACCGACAACGGCGTCGAAGCGAAAGTCGCCGAAGAATCGTTCGACGCACTGCAGGGTAAAGTCGTGGTTCTTGTTCGAAAGGACTGCGATCGCGGTGTGTTCAGCCTGTAGATGGGTGAGGCATTCAATAATGCCGTCGTAGATTGTGACGTCTTTGTCCCAGGATGAGCCATAGTCCTGCTGCTGGACACGGACCATCTCCTTTAGTGCCGCGTCCGGCACGCCTTCGGGCAGGCAGCGCTCCGCGCACTTCAC
>JAGRIN010000528.1 GCA_020443245.1 Pseudomonadales bacterium | reverse complement strand
CAAGCGCATTAACTAACGCCCTCAGTACATGCTCCTGCCCCACCATTTGCTGAAAAGTGCGGGGACGCCATTTACGCGCGAGTACCTGATGCTGCATATTAATTCGTATTAAACCCGGGTTTCATAAAGGGCATCTCTAAAGTATTTGGTGAAACCCTTATGCTATCTGTTCGGGACAAAGTTCACCAGTCAAAACTTGCTTCTTTCCTCCTGCACCAAAATTACCGGACAGAAAATAAAGCCTTAAGCCAACAGACAAATGAACCCTGAGAATGGAGGCAACTCCCGCCAGCTACACCCCGGCACATGAATTCTTTGCTGCCGTTGCTCCCTTCCGGGCCTGGCGGGGTTCACAAAGTTTCATTGCGGGGGAACCAACGAGAGTTACCATAAAAACGCGGCGTGCATTGTCGCCGATTGCGCGCGGCTATTCAAGCAACCTCTTTGGCTTTTTGTTGTTGCTTTGCCTGCTTGGCGAGAATAGCTTGATTTAAGCGTTGTCGCCAGCCCGTCAAATCAGAATCCGCAAAGTAATAGGCCAGTAATTTTTCAGAGGCGCCAGGGTCAAGCCCGGGCATGTGACGCAGTAACTGACTCAAATCCTTTTCTATCGCGAGCCTTTTAGACCAGATTTTTTTTGCTTTTTCAAGATCCAGGAGCTTGATAT
>JAGRIN010000527.1 GCA_020443245.1 Pseudomonadales bacterium | reverse complement strand
AAGCGATCCACTTCGCTCTTTCGTTCCTGCTGATTCACATTACCGGTCTGCTGCTCTGGTTGCCGGCGCGAGGGAAGATCGGGGATTTCCGGCGACGCGATGGATTCATCATCGTGACGCTCTTCTGGGTCGTCCTCAGCCTGCTGTCCGCAATCCCGTTCATGATTGGGCCGCACCTCAGTTTCATCGACGCTTTTTTCGAAGCGGTATCCGGATTTACCACTACCGGCGCTACAGTGATTGTCGGTCTCGACACGCTGCCCCCCTCGGTTCTCTATTACCGCGGGCAGTTGCAATGGCTCGGTGGAATGGGGCTGATCGTGCTTGCCGTCGCGATCATGCCGATGCTCGGCATTGGCGGTGCACAGTTGTATCGCGCCGAAGCACCGGGGCCAATGAAAGAAGAGAAACTCAAGCCGCGCCTGGCCGAAACGGCCCGTTCGCTTTGGGTAATCTATGTCGGCCTGACCATCGCCTGCGCACTCGGTTACTGGGTGGCGGGCATGAGCATGTTCGACGCAGTCGTTCACAGCTACACCACCGTATCAACCGGCGGCTTCTCGACACATGACGCCAGCCTCGGCTATTTCAACAGCGTGGCCATCGAGTTGATCGCCATCGTGTTCATGCTGGCCGGTGGTATCAACTTCGCAGTTCACTATCGCGCGGCA
>JAGRIN010000526.1 GCA_020443245.1 Pseudomonadales bacterium | reverse complement strand
CGACAACTCGATCCGCCTGACCAACAGTTCGGCGCGACGCATGTTGGACTGGGATCGTGATGACGCGCCAAAGACCTTGAGCGCACTCTCCAAGGATCTATCCGAACAGCTCCTGGATTGGCGCAAACTCAAAATGGTTGATCCGCGCTCCATCCGCACCGGTGCCGGCGAAGTCATCCCCCGATTCAATGCCCTTGGCCTGCGTCTCACTGGCGCGGTGCTCGTGTTTCTCGACGATGCCTCCGCACTCAATGAGCAAGCGCATCAGATCCGCCTCGCCTCGCTCGGCCGCTTGACCGGCGGCATTGCCCATGAGATCCGCAACCCGCTCGGCGCAATCAGCCACGCCGCGCAGTTGCTGGATGAAGCCCCGGATCTCGGCAAACAGGACCGCCGCCTGCTGGAGATCATCCACAATCATTCAGCGCGCGTTAACGAGATCATCGAAAACATTCTTCAGCTCTCACGCGGCAGCAATACCATCCCCGAACCGCTGGAACTCAAACCCTGGCTGGATGAGTTCGTGGCCGACTTCCTGTTCAGCTCCGGCATGTCGCAAGATCGCCTTGGCCTTGCCATTGAGCGTGAGGACATGATTGTCCGCTTCAACCCCACGCAGCTGAATCAGATCATCACCAATCTCTGCCAGAATGCGATCCGTCACGGCACCCCGGA
>JAGRIN010000525.1 GCA_020443245.1 Pseudomonadales bacterium | reverse complement strand
GTCGTCATCGGTGCGCCGTGGGCCACCCATCTCGTCGTCACCGCCCGTACGTCGGGCGATCGCCGCGACCGGAAGGGGGTCACGGTGTTCGTGGTCGAGAAGTCCGCCCCCGGCATCACCACGCGCGACTATCCGACGGTCGACGGCCGCCGCGCGTCGGAAGTCTATTTCGAGAACGTCTCGGTCGGCGCGGAAGCTGTGATTGGCGAAGTCGACAACGGCCTGCCGCTGATCGAACTGGTGTCCGATGAGGCCATCGCCGCGATCTGCGCCGAGGCCTGTGGTGCGATGAAGGTCGCCCACGAGATGACTGTCGAATATTCGCGCCAGCGCAAGCAGTTCGGCACGCCGATCGGCAAGTTCCAGGTGCTGCAGCATCGCATGGTCGACATGTTCATGGAGTACGAGCAGTCCGTCTCGATGACCTATATGGCGACGCTGAAGCTCGGCGAGGACGAGGTCACCCGCAAGAAGGCGGCCTCCGCCGCCAAGGTGCGCATCGGCCAGGGTGGCCGCTTCGTCGGCCAGCAGGCCATCCAGATCCATGGCGGCATGGGCATGACGGACGAACTGGCCGTCGGCCACTACTTCAAGCGCCTGACCATGATCGACTCCGAATTCGGCAATGTCGACTATCACCTCAAGCGCTACACGGACCTCTGCGACGCCGAAACGC
>JAGRIN010000524.1 GCA_020443245.1 Pseudomonadales bacterium | reverse complement strand
GATTCCAGTTCCTGTTGGCGCTTGATCACCCCGCCCTGCTCATCGGCCAGGCGGGTGACACGCAGCCAGTTCGGTCCCAGCCAGATACCGTCCGGTGTGATCACCGATTCGTGCGTCGCCAGCGCCGGCCGCTGCGCCAGCGCGGCGGCCAGGTCGGTTGCCACGCGCACCCCGGCCAGCAGCGCATCGGCGCGCCCGCCAGAGCGAACGCGGGCGGCCAGGAATTCCGGGGCCGCGGCGCGCTCGGCGCCACCGGCCAGCAGCGCCAGGCGCCCGTGCTCCAACTGGCCCAGGGTGTGCCCCAGGCTGCCAATATCATCGACGCAAACCGCCTGCAGGTAATCGCCCAGCACGGTCTCCACCGCCAGCTGCCAGCCGTCATCGACCTGCAATTGCTCGAGCAATCGCGGTTTATCGCCCAGCGCCTGCGCCGCCAGCCAGTTGCCCACGGCCTGGTTGCCGTCCTCCATCGCCGCCTGCTGCAGTGCCTCGAGGGAGGCCTGGCGGCCTCGCATCTGCTGCAGGCCGGAGCGTATCTGGTTGAGCTCGGCCGCCAGGCCGTTGTTGCGATCGCGGGTACTGGCAACCTGTTCTACCAGCGATTCGCCGCTGCCCTCGTGCTCCGCCATGATCAGCTCGAGCTCCGCCAACGGCTCGCCCAGGGCCTGGATTTCGGTGTCC
>JAGRIN010000523.1 GCA_020443245.1 Pseudomonadales bacterium | reverse complement strand
CCCCTCGACGCCATTGCCCTCAGCACCACCGACCTCAGCGCCACTGACCTCGGTGCCGCCGGGCTCATTGCCCGTGACCAGCGAGATCGGCCGCGCTACCTCGAGCCGGAAGCGGCCGCGCGCCACCTTCTCGATGCGCAGGTAGTCGCAGCGCTCCTCGAGCCGCTTGCGGAGGAGGATGAGCCGCGCCTCGAGGTTGTCCTTCACGTCCGGGAGGGCGAGCGACGAGTCGAGCCGCAGCTCGCGGTTCGAGAACTCCTCGCGGCCCTCGTCCACGTAGTGGCGAAGGAGCCGCCACAGGATGCCGCCGGCGACGCCCTTGATGAGGTACTCGTTGTCGAGGAAGACGCTCTCGTCGTCCGGGTAGTACTTCACGACCACCGCGGCGGGCTCGTGCGGCGCGGCCGTCGGGTCAGCGCCGACGCCCGCCGACTCCACGCCCACCAGGAGCGTCATGGCCGTCGCGACCTGGTTGGCGAGGATGCCGACGAGACACTCATCGGCCGCCTGGAAGCCGCCGATGCGCTCGCTCTCGAGGACGGCGACGCCGACCAGCTCACGGCGAGAGAGCATCGGGGTGACGAGCTGGCTTTGGGTGGAGGCGAGCCGGGGCAGCGGGATCTCGTCGCGGGCTTCATCGGCCGGCCGTGCTGCCTGTGCGTAGCGGAGATCGCGCGCCATG
>JAGRIN010000522.1 GCA_020443245.1 Pseudomonadales bacterium | reverse complement strand
TCTCACGGCGAAAACAGGGGTTCGATTCCCCTAGGGAGCGTGTTACCGAGGGTCGGAGTCGAACCGACACGGTGTTGCCACCACCGGATTTTGAATCCGGCGCGTCTACCAGTTCCGCCACCCCGGCACACTTAGGGCTGGCGAGTATAGCAAAGCGCCGGAGCCGGTGGGAATAGCAGGCCTGGCGTTGGCATTTTTCGCCAACTAATGCTGCACACCATCAACGCCTGTGGCTCCTGATTGGCTACAGCCCAGTAAACACGCGGCTCAGGCCATTGGCCCAGAGATTGCTCACTTCCGTCCGCAATATCCCTGGACGGAGTCCACCATGAAGTACCTCCTGCTCGGTTTGGCCCTTGCCGCCGCCCATCCCGGCCATGCACAGGAAACTGTCAGCAAGCCCACGAACTATGTCGCGGTTGCCGCCGCCATCAACGAGACCATGGCCGCCTGGCACTATGATCCGGCGGAGCTTGCTGGTGAGGCCTACCTCATTGCGAGGTCCGATCTCGACGAGGTCGCGCTCAAGGCGAAGACGGACGATGAGTTCCTCGCCGGCTTTCGCGAGATCTGGGCGCATGGACCCTTCTCGCACGTTGAACTGAACCGGGCGCGTGGCACCGCGGCGGACCTCTCGAACTACCTCGACAACCTTCGCGTCGGTGAGAACGGCGCAATGCTTTCGTGGCAAGGCGACATGGCGA
>JAGRIN010000521.1 GCA_020443245.1 Pseudomonadales bacterium | reverse complement strand
CAAGCTCAGCATCCGCGAGCGGCTGGACCGGATCAGTGATGATGGCAGCTTTCGCGAGATCGGCAAGCTGGCCGGCGCCGCCAGCTACGATGACGAGGGCAAGCTGCGGAGCTTCACCCCGGCCAGCTTCCTGTTCGGCACCGCCGAGATCGACGGCCGGCCGGTGATCCTCTCCGGCGATGATTTCACCGTGCGCGGTGGCTCCAACGAGCTGGCCTTCCCCGCCAAGCGCGAACAGGCCGAGGGCATGGCGGTGGAGCTGCGTCTGCCACATATCCGGCTGGTCGACGGCATGGGCGGCGGTGGCTCGGTGAAGACCATCGAGATCGCCGGCCGCACCTACATCCCGATGATGCGCGGCTGGAATCTGACCGTGCAGCAGCTCGGTATAGCGCCGTCGGTGTCGCTGGCCCTGGGCTCAGTGGCCGGCATCGGCGCGGCGCGGGTGGCGACCAGCCACTACTCGTTGATCGTCCGCGACACCGCGCAGATGATGATCGCGGGACCGGCCTTGGTCGAATGGGCAAAGCTCGGCAGCGTCGAGAAGGAAGAGCTGGGGCATGCACGCCTGCACACCCGCAACGGCGCCATCGACGACGAAGTGGAGACCGAAGCGGAAGCCTTCGAGCGCGCGAGGCGGTTTCTGTCCTACCTGCCGTCATGCACCGATGAACTGCCGCCGGTCACGGAGTGTGCCGACCCGGTGGAGCGACGCGAGGAAAAAC
>JAGRIN010000520.1 GCA_020443245.1 Pseudomonadales bacterium | reverse complement strand
TTCGAGGATGTCTTCGAGTCGACGGATGAGGCTTTTGCCAAGGTCGATGCGCTTTACAAGCAGTTGATGGACAAGCGTGACGCGGTGATGCCCGTCTCTGGCTACCACGACGTCATCCTTGCCTCGGACCTTGCAGGTATCCTGGCGCATGAGGCTATCGGCCATACGACAGAGGGCGATATCGTACGAGCCGGCTCGGTTGCTGGTGACTACATCGGCAAACAGGTTGCAAGTGAACTGGTCACGCTGGTCGACTTCGCGCACACCTGGCAGGGTGAGACATTGCCGGTGCCCGTGTACCTCGACGACGAGGGGGTCGAGAGCCAGGACGCGGTGCTGATCGAAGATGGCGTGCTCAAGTCGTTCATGCACAACAAGGACAGTGCGCAGTATTTCGGTATGCCACTGACCGGTAACGCGCGGGCATTCGCTTATTCGGATGAGCCGCTGGTCCGAATGCGCAATACGGCCATCCTGCCGGGCAAGGACAAACTCACGGACATGATCGGATCCATCGACCAGGGTTACCTGCTCACCAGGCCGACCAACGGCCAGGCAGACAGTACCAGCGAGTTCATGTTCGGCGTGCAGATGGGGTACGAAATCAAGGACGGCAAACTCGGGCGCGCCATCACCGATACGACGATCTCCGGCATCGCGTTCGACATGCTGAAGGTCGTGACGATGTTGTCTGACGAGATGGTCTGGAGTTGCAGCGGCATGTGCGGCAAGAAGCAACCGATGCCGGTTGGCATGGGCGGCCCCGCCGTCAAGACCAAAGTCTTCATCGGCGGACAGTAAGGAGCGCGTCATGACCGAACAATCCCTCGCAACACAGGCCCTGGACGTATTGACGCGCGCCGGATTCGATAAGGCGGCGTGTCGCGTGTCACGCGAAGAACTGCATGAACTCCAGGCCGAAACCGGCGACATCAACCTGTTCCGGACCAATTTCGAGACCGATATCGGACTTGTCGGCATCAAGGCGCAACGACGTGCTTCGCTTTCTATCAACAAGACCGACGAGGCGACACTGGGCGAGGCGGTGAGGGACCTGTCAGGCA
>JAGRIN010000519.1 GCA_020443245.1 Pseudomonadales bacterium | reverse complement strand
AGCAAGAAGGCTGTACCCAAGATCACTGATGTCGCCAAAGCGGCAGGCGTTTCGCCCGCAACGGTATCGCGGGTCCTGAACGGTTCGAGCGGTGTCAGCGAACCGCTCAAGCGCAAGGTGAAGAAGGCGGCCGCGAAACTCGGCTACGTGCCGTTCAGCTCAGCTCGCGTCCTCCGGCGCCAGAATGCACCCGTTTGGGCCGCCATCGTCTCGGACATCGAGAATCCCTTCTTCCCTGCAGTTGTCCGTGGCATCGAAGACGTCGCCCGTGAGGTCAACCATCGACTCGTCCTGTGCAATGCCGACGAGAATCTCGAACGAGAATCCGCCTATATCGACGTGGCCATTGCAGAACGCATGGCCGGCGTCGTCATCGCCGTCGCTTCGACAAAGGACTCCTCCCTCAAGCCCCTGATCGACCGGGACGTGCCGGTCGTTGCCATCGACCGCTTTGCCGGGCGCGACATCGACACCGTGATGGTGGACAACCGGCACGGCGCGCAGGAAGCCGTCGCGCACCTCATTGAGGGCGGCAGCCGCCGAATCGCCTGCATTACCGGTCCGACACGGGTCGACACGGCCAACGAGCGACTCGATGGCTATCGGCGAGCGCTCGCCGCGGCCGGTATTGGCGGTGACCCGAAGCTGATTCGACGCGTCGACTACAAGGAAGCCGGCGGTCATGAGGCGGCCCTGTCGTTGCTGACCGCTCGCAATCCGCCCGACGCATTGTTCGTTGCCAACAGTCCGATGGCAGCCGGGGTGCTTCGCGCAATCCGGGAACTGGGTCTCACCATTCCCAGGGACGTTGCCATCGCCGCGTTTGACGACTCTCCCTGGTGCTCCCTCATTAGCCCCCAGCTGACAGTGGTTTCGCAGCCTGCATACGAAATGGGCCGTGTCGCCGCGGAGCTCCTGGTTACCGCGAACGAAAAACGTAGCGCACGCACAATTGTGCTGACCCCTGAGCTGATCGTCCGGCAGAGTTCTATCCGGCGATAAGTATCTCTTGTTTCAACGCCCGCTTTGAAAACGATTTCAGACCGTGCGATGATTTCGTCGAAAGAGGGAGATGACACGCCATGCAGATCAAAGCGCCGCCCAAAACAGACTTCGTTGCCGACATCACCGACGAAGATGTCGCGTTCTACAAGGAGAATGGCTACCTCGTCTGCGGCATGATGACCACGGCCGAGGAACTGGATTGGCTTGCCGATGTATATGACCAGTTGCTCGCGCTTCCACGGACCGGGTTTCTCGACTCGGCATTTGACTTGATGAGTCCTTATGGCACCACCGAACCGCCGAGGATGGGCCAGTTGCTGCG
>JAGRIN010000050.1 GCA_020443245.1 Pseudomonadales bacterium | reverse complement strand
ACCAGGTTACGTTGCCATTGATAGCTGAACGCGCCGAGACCGTCGGCGTCGGAGAGACCGGACGTATCGGCTGCCAGGGTCTGGTCCTCGGTCAGGGTACCGGATATGTCGACAGTGCCGACCGGCGCATCGTTCAGGTTCGCGATCGGGCCAACTTCCGAACTGGTGACCAGTTCCGCATTGCCGCTGCCGTCGATCCATGACACCGCGACACTGATGTTGGCATCCACATCCGCATCGCCGAGGGTGTAGGTACTGGCGTTGGCACCGGCAATGTCTACCGAGTCACGAATCCACTGGTAACTGAATGAACCAAGCCCATCTGCATCGGCCAGCGTGGATGTGTTGGCGCTCAGCACCTTGTCTTCGCTTGCGAGTCCGTCGATGGTTACTGAACCGGTAGCGGGATTATCCGTCAGTGTCCTCAAGGTCAGTGCATCGAAATTCGCGCCGGCTGTATCGAACGCGACGTCGGCGCCCTCGAAGACGAGCGAAGCGGCGTCAAGACTCGGGGAACCCAGCACCGGAAAGTTGATGTCGACGCTGACCACGTCCTGCGGCGTCACTGCGACGCCGGAAACCGTGTCGCTCGATCCGAGCGTCAGGAGCAGTTCGCCTGCGCTGAGCGACGTTGAACCAATCGTCGTCGCCTCGTCGATGATCTCGAGCCCCGTGATGGGTGCAGAAAAATCGCCACTTGCGTCGTAGAAGTTCGTAATCGTCGGGATGACCAGGAGGAGATCACCCGCCTGGCGAATCCGGCCGTCTCCAACCGCAAACAGGATGTCTCCAGCCGAGACCGATGTCAGGCCGCCAAAACTGACGGTCTTTTCAGCGAGCGCGATGGCCGTGACATTGCTCCCGTCGTTGTTCGCATCGTCGAGCACCATCGAGAAGGTACCGCTCGAGTAGTCGCCCGCGGTCGTCGGAGAGAACAGGATAATATCGTCTGCCGTGACCGACAGGCTGCCCAGCGTCGTCGACGAGTCCACAGACAGAAGCAGGTCGCCTGCAGCAAACGAGGAGACGCCGGTGTCGACATAATCGATTGCGTCGATATGCGCAGAAGAACCGAAATCCGAGAGATCGATCCACGACCTGAACGTCGCCGCGCTGGTGCCGGGCTCAGCGGCAAGGCCGGGACGTCCTGCCTCGATCGCCTCGTGGTCAGACCAGGCTGAAAGACTGCCGGTGTTGCCGGAGACGCCCGTCACGCTCGCATCCGTCGAGAACAGGATGCTTTTTTCCGTTGGCGCCAGTACATATTGCCAGTCGGGTGCGGACAGCGTCTTCGCTTCGATCACGCCGGTGGCGACTTCAAGATTCCAGTCGCCGCCAAGTTGAGCGGCGCCTGTTGCGTCATCGCTCGCCGCCACGTCGGCACCGGTCAGGCTCGCGAGCGCAGACAACAACACGCCACCGTCTTGATTCGCGGCAAGGTCACAGCCGTAGAACAGTATGTCCGCCCTGTCGGTCAGCGAATCGCCCCACCCCTCGATCAGCTGGCTGTAGCCCGCAAGCGTTTCGTTGGAAAGGACCGATGACCCCAGCAGCGCTCGTCCCTCGTCGCCGTGACTGACCAGGTGCACCGCATCGACTCGATCGAAGCCAGCCAGCACGGCCGATACCTGCTCGACGCCGTCGGTGTTCGCGTCGAGTTCGAACACCAGGTAGTGCGCGTCATCGTTCGCGGTGAGTGACTGGATCAACTCGCCTGTCTCAGCAACGCCGGGGTCGACAAAGACCAGTTCCAGTGGCGCGTCCCGATCTGTGTCCAGATAGTTGAAGAGGCCCTGCCACTCGTCCATCGGCACATCGAACGCCGCGCCGAGTTCCGCGAGGTCGATCGTGTTGTCCGCCGCCGACGAATACGCGAGGTCGAAGGTGTCGGCAAGCGCGAGGCCCGCATGGTGCAGGTCGATGGAATGGAAGTCTTGCTGCCCATGATCGTGCAGCACATCGGCGCCAACGGCCGCGACCGGGTCGGCCGAAAGCAATATTCTCGGTTCGAGTACTTCGAAATAGAGAGGCCGGTCCGAGGCGATGCCGCGATGGTCAGTCATCAGCTTCCCTCGCGGTTTCTGACCAGCCCTATTCCTCCCTGAGCCAATTCCGACAACTTGTCGACTACCGCTTCGTCACCCGCGACCACGTCGAGCCAGTAGCGTGATGTGACCAGCGGCTTCTCGACGACCTCTGCGGTCACGCCCTCGGCTTCGAGCTGCGACTTGCGCCGCATTGCGTTGGCGGTGGCGCTGAATACGCCAAGCGAGATTCTCCCCTCCCACGGCGACGACCGTACAATGATGTAGTCCTTGATGCCGCGCGCGTTCAGCAGGTCCTCCAGCGCGTCGCCTTCAGGGGACACTGCGAGAACCATACTCACGTTGTCTGCAACGTCCTCTTCCCGAACCTGGTAGTCAATGCCGTCACGCGCGAGCGTATCGCGCGCATTGCCGAGTTCCTTTTCGGTACGGAACGGTCCAAGTGAGAGATGTTCAACTTGCGGTGACACCATCGACGACGAGTCGGGAACATCGGCGGCGTTCCCTTCGCTCCTGGACACGACCGTATCTTGTTCCGGGGAGGTCTCCCGCCCCGATGCCTGACGGCTGAGCAGTGGCGCGTCCGGGTCCGGTGCGCTACCCGCAATGAATTTCATTTCACATCGAGATCCCGCGGGTATGGAGAAATCCGGGTTGGGCATCTCGAGGCGTACGCCGAAAGTGCCGCTGCCAGGATCACCGACGGGGTCAACCACCGTAACACTCGCCTCATGGCCGCCGGCATCCGATTCAGGATGCACGCGGGCGCGCATGCCGGGCTTGATGGCGCCGAAGTATTGCATGGGCACGATTGCCTCAACCCGAAGCGGATCGAGCTGCGCAACACGCACAATCGGCTGGTCTTCGACGTATTCGCCCTTCGACTTGAAGCGCTGGACGACGAAGCCGTCGATCGTCGCCTTGATCGTCTTCTGTGCGAGCAATTCCTCTGCCCGCTTCAGTTCGTACTCCCGGACACGCTTCAGGTCCATGGCCTGCTGGAGGCGCCAGACCGAAAGCTGGGCTTCGCGTTCGGCATCTTCCTTGTTCTCGGCAGACACCACCTTCTTGCCGTAAAGAGAATCGATGCGCTCCTTGCGCTTCTTGTCGTAGGCAAGGTTCACCTCACCGGCGTTGATTTCCGGGTCAAGGCGCGCCCGGGCGCGAGCGAGTTCGACACCGGCCTTCTCGACACCTGCAGCGAGACGCGCCACCACCTGGCCTTTCGACACATAGTCGCTGCGTTCGACAAGCACCTCGTCCACCACGCCGGGCACCGGGCTGCTGACGTCGACGACCTCGTTCGGGTTGAGCACGCAATCGAGCGCGGGGAAATCATCGTCGGCCTGTGCCGCGTCAAGCGAAAACGGGAACAGGGCGGCCAGCACGAGTACGAAACGACCCAGCACAGTCGCCGGCAAAAATGCCGGGGACAGCAGCGTTCTCCGCCACACGAGACGTGGCAGTGGGATTCTCAGGGTCAACAATTTCAAGTTCCTGCGTCGCGTTATTGTTATGCCGACGAGCGGACCAAAAAGCTTATCAAGTGGCCTGGTTATTCCTTCAACTAATCGACAAATGGCGCAAAGCCTTGAACCGACGGTTCAAAACAACCTGATTCTGCCCTATTTCCTGACTAAAATCATGGGTTTGGAGCAGTAACTTGAAGCCCATCCGAGACGGACAGGCGCCCGATGAGACGCTGGATCGCACGAGCGAGACGCCACCCGATCGGCGAGGGTGGGTGAACGAACTTGACGAAGGTGCGCTGGCCGACGCGAACTGCGTCTGCCGGCACCTCCAGGTCGAGTACAAAGAACCGGCCCATGGCGCGCGTGCCCGAGACGTCCCGCATATCCACCTCGACGCTGCCGCCGGCCGCAGTGCCGAGCGACCGGCTCGGGAGCAGGGTTGTACCGAGTGGCACCTCCCGATAGCCGCTTTCGACGGCAACACTCCCCTTGCCCGGCACAAAGGCTTCGATACGGTTTGAGGCGACCCGCACCTGATCGATATCTTCCTGCGACACCACAATCCTCGCGGTCAGCGTTTTGCCCGCTTCCAGGTAGCCGATCATCTCGCCCTTGTGAAGGAAGCGGCCCACATCATCCTGCGTGAGCAGGCTGACATAAGTACCGTCACCCGGTGCGGTCACGACAAGCGCCGCCGCCTTGCGCTCAGCTTCGGTGACAAGTTCCGCAGCCGCTCGCCTCGCATCGCGCGCGATGGCGCCACCTGTCGCATCACGTCCGAGCAGGGAGGAATAGCGCGTGTTCGCCTCGTCGAGCCGTGCCGCCAGCACGCGCGACTGGATGGTGATCTCATCGTTCGCGAGTCGAGCGAGTTCGTCGCCCGCCTCGACAGTGCTGCGCGGCCGGGTGATGGCGTCCTGGACGAAGCCCTCGACCTGGACCCTGACGGCTGCGGACTCCGGCACCACGATGACGCCCTCGGCCGAGGTGTTGTCCGGCACAGGCAGAACGAAACTGACAGTACCGAAGAGCACGACGAGTACGACAACGCCCATCGCCGTGCGCGCGACATGTCCTGCCCGCGCGGCGTCGACAAACAGCGAACGGATGCTGCGCGCCAGCGGCACGATCAACTGGAACGCGACAAACCAGAGCGCAAGCAACATGCCCAACACGAAGAATTTGCCCGCGACGGCGATTGCGATGGCGACAATCACGGTTGCGCGATAGCAGAACGATGCAATCCCGTACGCGAACAGCCACGGACGCTCTCCCGCTGCGGTAACGGGAGACGACACGTTGTGGAGCCGAAACACGTAGCGCTTGGCGAGATAGCCGAGGTATCTCACCGATCGCGGCGCGAGTCCCGGAATCTCGACAAGATCCGAGAAGACGTAGTACCCGTCGAACCGCATGAGGGGGTTGCCGTTGAAGACGAGGGTCGACACCGCGCCAATCATCACCACGTTGAAGGCGGCATCATGAATGACGCCGTTCGTTGTCGCGACAAAGACGAGAAGCGCGAGCGAAGCCAGGACGAGTTCCGCCAACACGCCCGCTGCCGCGACCAGCAGCCTGCGGTATTTGTCCGCAAACGTGTTCGATGACGACGCGTCGACATAAGGTACCGGCACGAACACGAGGAACATCACTCCCATTTCCCGGACTTCACCGCCGAAGCGACGGCATGCAAGGCCGTGGGCAAACTCGTGAATCAGTTTGACGACGGGGTAAACGAACCAGAGCAGGACCAGGTTTGCAGGATCGAAGAACCGGCCGTGAAAGTGTTCGACCAGCGCGCCGGACTCACTCAGGGCGAGGACCGCAGCGACGGCGATCAAACCGGCAAACCCGATCAATGCGGGTCGCGTGAACAGCATTCCAGCCAGCGGCAGCATGCGCGAAAGCAACGCGCCCGGGTCAAACAGCCTGACCTGGATCGCAAAGGGTCGCATGAGGCGCGCGCGCCAACGCGTACCGGCCGATGCAGCGGGGGCAGCGCCGGCGAGCATGCCGGCTTCGCGCAAGGCTGCGAGAATGCGCACAACTTCCGCTTCATCCGGCGCCGGGTCGAGCGAGCCCAGCGCTTCGCCCACGGTTCGCGTCCCGTCCAGCAAGTCGAGAAATGCCTTGCAGCCCGGCGTGCAGCGAAGATGCATCGTGCCAATCGCACTCGCGACGATGAACCAGCGATCACCGCGGTACACGACTTCCGTCATCCTGACGTGATCGGAAAGGCGCACGCGCGCCGCTCGAATAACCTCGAAGCTGTCGGTCACGGCAAGCGTTTCCATGCCCAAAGCCTGAGCCAGTCGAAAACGCCATGGCCGTAAACCCACAGTATCGAGCGCCGGCCGGCTTCGATCCGCGCCGTGCCCGACATGCCTGGCAGAAGTCCGGCGTTGTCCTCTGCTGTCACCCGGCCTTCGACCGCGAACGCGATACCGCCGCGCGGCGTCTCGACTGCGTTGCCGATTCGCTCGACCTGGAAACTGAATCGTTTGCCGGCAAAGGCCTCGAGGGCGACAGCCCCCTTGTCACCGACGCTGACATCGCGGATGCGTTTATCTGCCACTTCCACTCGAAACCTGAACCCTCGCGACGGCGCCACTTCGTACAAGACGTCACCGCGTTTCACCGGGGCGCCCAGGGATCGGGACAAGTCTCCGCTGATCACCGTACCGTTCATGGGAGACACCAGCTTCGTACGCGCCAGCCTCGACCGTACGAGTTCGAGCTGCGCCTGCGCCTGCTCGACGCGCGAGGAGAATATCCGTGCCTGCGGCTGGTCCAGCGACGCCAGCGACTGACGGTACTGTTTCTCGGCCTCCGCGCGCTCGCTGAACCACTTGCGCTCTTCGAGCAGCAAGTCACGCGTGTCGAGCTCTGCCATGACCTGGCCCTGGTTGACCGCATCGCCCGCCCTGACATATTGCTCGACGACATAGCTGTCGAACGGCGCGACGATCGCCCGCTGCACTTCGCCTTCGACTGTCGCCGGGGCGACAACCTCATAGTCGATCTCAACGAAGGCAGTAACAAGCAAGGTCAGTGCGACAAGCGCGGCTGCGAACTTCGCACCCAGCCATCGTGGCCCGACCAGGGCTCGCAGTGATGCCAGCACACTGTCACGCAGGCGCTCGGAAGAAGAGCGAGCGGCATCCTGGCGCAGCGCGATGGCAGTGCCTGCACTGCTCGCGACAGCGCCCAGCGCAGCCTCATCGACGAGGCCATCGCCGATTTCGATGTACAGTGCGCCGAGTACGCGATCGCCGTGACCGAGCACAAGGACCGCACAGCCCTCCGGCAGGCTCTCGGCACGGACAAGCTCACCAATGTGCGCCGCACTGGCGATAAGCGCGATGCGCGAGCGGACCTCAGCAATCCACGCCGCGCGCTTGTCGAATGACTTTGCGGTGGAGAGCCCGGTTATCTCGAACCCGCTTGCACGGGCCGATGCGGCGACGACCTGCCTGAACCGGAACCGCGCCGCCAACCGCTCCGCGAGCAGGCCCATGCCTTCATCGACACTCGAAGATTCGATCAACGCGAGGGCCGGGTCCTCTCGATCCGCACCGCCACCATCGAATGGCAACTCAAGAAACCCGGCCGACCACTCGAGCAGTCTCAGTATGACCGCCTGCTGGTCCAGCCCCGCTTCGAGTTCGAGCGCGAGAACGCCTTCGGACAAACCTGGCGCGGCAAGGCGACGGGCAACCAGCAGCAATTTGCGTTCGCCCTCTTCACGCTGCCGGCTGACGACCGTTCCTTCGCCACCGACGACGAGCTCCGCCACCGGTCCAAGGCGTTCGCCGGGATTGGTTTGCTCCCGCGGCCAGGCGGACACGACACGCGCGCCGTCCTGGTTCGAGAGATCGAAAATCGCTGCCGCACGCACACGTGGTAGTGCGCGGCACAGGATTTCGAGCCAATGATCCAGCATTCAGGGCACCCTGCGGGAATTGCGTACTACCATATCCCGCCAAACTGCGGGGCGCCAGTTTGCTGCGCGTCAGCGAGCCTGCTCGAGCTCCAACAAAAAGCGCTTGGTGTCGATCCCGCCGCCAAACCCGGTGAGACTGCCGTTGGCGCCGATCACGCGATGACAGGGAATCACAATCGGTAGCGGGTTCCTGCCGTTGGCCGCGCCCACCGCGCGTACCGCCTTCGGTTTACCAATCCTCGTTGCGATGTCCGAGTAGCTGCACGTTTCGCCGTAAGGAATCTGTTGCAGCGCATCGAGCACGGCAAGCTGGAAGTCGGTGCCGCTGGGCGCGAGCTTCAGTTCGAAGTGCTTTCGCTTGCCGGCAAAATACTCGCCCAGCTGCGTTTCAACATCATCGAACGCATTGTCGTCCCTCACCCAGTCTGCCTCTGGTTCGATCCTGCCCTTACCCTGGGGAAAACCGATAATCCTGAGTCCATCGTCGTCGCCTGCGACCAGCAGATCGCCGATCGGCGTTGCGAGGTGTCGATACTTCATCTATTGCTCCTTCAATTTGTCAGCGAGCGACCAGAGGTGCATACCTGCATAAGCGCGCCACGGTCGCCAGCACTGTGATCGCTCCACCAGCGCCTTCTCGGTCATAATGCCCAGCTTCGCTGCCGCGACTTGCCGCAAGACAAGATCGCCATGCAGGAACGCATCGGGATCGCCGGCCGCACGCATCGCCACATATTGGGCAGTCCATGGCCCGATCCCCTTGATGCGCATCAGGCTCGCGACCATGCCAGCACTATCGTCGCGATCGAAATCGATCTCTCCGGTACAGACTGCTTTGGCCATCGACTGAATCGCGAGGGCCCGCGCACGCGGCATCGGCAGCTGATCCACTTCGAGGCGCGAAAGAGATTCTGGCGTCGGGAAGAAGACGTCGGAATCAGTCGCTTCCCCATAGCGCTGTACGATCTTGCCCATGACGGTCGTCGCACCCTTGACCGAAACCTGCTGACCGACAATGGCGCGAACCGCAACTTCGAACGGATCCCATGCTCCCGGCACGCGTCGGCCGGGACTGGTCCTCACGATCGACGCGAGTTCCGGATCCCTCGACAGGCTGCATTCAATCTCCATCGGGTCGGCGTTGAGGTCAAAGAGGCGCCGGATGCGTTCGACGATCCCGATCAGCGGGCGGGCGCCGGGCAGCGTGATCTCACAGAGCAGATAATAATCCGCCGGCGATTTCTCGACACTGATGGTTCCCCGCTCTCCTTCCATCTCGATTGAACGCCTGTATCGGCCACCCTCGACCGATTCCACACCCGGCGTTGCGCGCACCGCAAGGAACGCCAGGATGGCTTCGTAATCGTAAGGTGGGCGATACGGCAGGCGAAGACACAAGGTCGATGCCGTCGTCGTTGCCTTACGGCGCAACATCGAAGGAGACCGGCCATAGACGCTGCGAATGTGGTCGTTGAAACGACGAACGCTTCCGTAGCCTGCCGACATTGCGATCTCGGTCATCGACAGCGACGTCTCGTTCAGCAACTTTTTCGCAAAATGCAGCCGACGCGTCTGCGCCACAGACTTGGGAGATGCGCCAAGATGCTGCATGAACAATCGACTGAGATGCCGGGAAGTCACACCGAGCCTGTCACTCAGTGCCTCGATGCTGCCGTCGTCGAGTGCGCCTTCTGCGATCAGTCGCAATCCACGCTGCACCGTCGTCGACGTTCCCGCCCATGCCGGTGTGCCGGGCGAAGATTCGGGACGACACCGCAGGCACGGCCGGAACCCCGCTTCCGCCGCAGCGGCCGCGGTAGGGAAGAAGGTGACGTTAGCCAGCTTGGGCGACTTCACCTTGCAAACAGGCCGGCAGTAGACGCCGGTTGTCCGTACCCCGATAAAGAATCGGCCATCGAAACGCGCGTCGCGGGCCAGCATGGCCTGCTCGTAAATTTCTCGATCCGTTACCGGTCCCGCCACGATGATTCCTGTCGTCTATTTCGCAGACAGGTGGCATGTTAGTCGAGCACAGCGGGACCGGCTAGCCGGAATCGGACATGGTATTTCAGAGGGTCGCTTCGTACTCCTTGAAGCTGTCCTCGACCGCGGGAATGATGTCCACGACTTCGAAATACGGCGCCGTGAAAAACGGCGTATCACGCAACGCGTCGATGACGAAGGTGTAAGCCGTCAAATCGCCGGTCTCGAACACCGCGACATCACTGCACCGACCGCTGAACGCCTCGGCGTCATAGTACCGCAATGAAACGTCGGGATAACGTTCCAGGATTCCGCCAATCACATCCGAAGAGAAATTTCCCCGCGCGCTTCGATCGAGAGCAAGCCACGCCCGCGTGGCATTCAGCAACATGAAGATCGTGTACTTACGCATCGTCGTCAGCCTCCATGTTGATCGAGCAGGGATCGCACGCAACGCTGCCCGGCGACTTTCCGCCAACGAGCATTGAAAGAAAGCTCGCCACGCTGATGCCGTCCACACGCTTCTCATAGAACCGATCGAACTCGAGCACCATGTGCTGCCGGCCGTTGTCGAGATACGAAGAGAAGCGCGCCATGCCTCGCGCCATGATTTTTTCGTTGGCCTTCAAGTGCCCGGCTAGCGGCGTTGTAACGCCGAGTTGCGTAAGAAAGAACGACTGGCTTTCGTCGAACGCCGCATTGTACTGGCCGAATCGCATGCGACCGTGGTGCTTTGCCGCTGCAATCGCGATGTCCTCGAAGCGCAGGTTGGCCAGCGTCCGTTCGTTGTAACCGAGCTCGGTCCGCGCGAGACGCATGGTGCCCCAGTTTTCCAGAAGGTTCGTGACCGCGCGCGCCTCATAACCGCCGGACGCGTCCGAGAACACCACAAGATCTGCATCCGGGTATCGTTTGCCAAGCCAGTCGCCGTAGAACGGCGCGGCAATCGAACCGGCCGATGCGCCCGCAACGACGAGTTGCCGTGGTGACGTGTTACTCGCGAGCCATGAAAGCGCAGCCATCGCATTGGCATAGCCACGATGTTCGATGTGAAGTCGCTTGTCGTAACCGGTTTCATCACGGATGGGATAGTCGCGGGCCACATCGCCCAGGTGCACATCTCCCGAGCAATATGCGACGAACAGCATCGTGAAATCAGCAAGCGGGTTGGCCGGGTTGTCGAAATCGAAGATGCCATGCGGGTTGGCGGCGGGGTTATCGCTTTCGCCCACGAACGGATCGAAGCTGGGCCGGCTCTTCAAGTCACAATTCTGGCTCGACCAACAGGCGCCGCCGCCCTGGAAAAAGACGAGCACGCGCGCAGGGTCCGCCTTGCGTACGAAGAACGTGTAGGGCGTGCCGTAGGCACATTGCGTTGCCCCGCCTGGCGAGATCGCCTCCCAATCCGCGTGCGCGAGTATCGGTAACCATGCCAACAAAACCAAAGTGAGCTTCCTCATTGTCTCCTCCTCATGACAATATGATACGATACAGTATTGTATCGTTATTAGCTTGTAAAGAGATTCGTTGATCGGTGCCGGACCGACGTCTACTATCGTCACGAATGTCAGGAGGCAAGGCCTGCTTGAAAGAACGTAAACCATCCCGCGGGCAGGGACGACCACGCGATCCCGAAACCGATCGCGCTATCCTGGCCGCGACCATCGACGAACTCGCGGCTTCCGGCTACGAAAGTGCGTCGCTCGAATCGATAGCCCGCCGCTGCGGTGCGAGCCGGGCAACAATCTACCGGCGCTACGCCGGCAAGCCGGAACTCGTCGTTGCCGCGGTTGAAGCCGCGTTCCAGAAGGCCAATCCCGTTGTGCCCGATACAGGCGATGCGGTTACCGATGTCACAACGCTCGCGTGGAACACCGCCCGCATGTTGGTCGAGACGCCGGTAGGTGCCGTCTTTCGTGCGATCGTACCCGCGCTTGCGACGGATACCGCGCTCGCCGAACTCTCCGCGCGCCTCGAACGCAACCGGCGCCGGCTCATGCTGGAGGCCATCGAACACGGCATCGAGTCAGGCAACATTCCCCCCTGTGACGCGAACCTCGTCATCGACCAGGTGCTCGGCGCCATCTACCTGCGATTCCTGCTGCTCGGCAAGCCGCTCACGCGGGGCTACGTCCGGTGCGTCGTACGCGGCGCGCTGGGATTATCGTGACGCAGGTGGCCCGCCCCACCACGCCACGGTAAAATCACGCTTTTCGATTCGACGCTGCATGATCACCTCGTCAGGTAAACTCAACGATCCCGGCCGCGTCATCGGCGCCCTCGAAGAAGGCCAGGCGGTTCACTTCTCGGTGACCCACGAATGCTTCTACGAAGAGGGCTGCCCGGTTGTCGAACTCGAAGCCGTGTTCGAGCGCCGGGGAAGCCGAATCATCGGAATCGTCTCGGATAAACCACTCGATGCGTCCGGCGCCGGCAATCTCGAGCAAGTTGCGGTGCAGTCGGGCGTTACCCCTTTCGAACTCGGCTCTCCACTTCCCCTCGAAACAATCCGCATCCCGAAACCCTGGGGCGCCGAGATCTGGTACTCCGGTATCGAGAAGCGCGGCGTCTGCAGCGCGGGCGGCGTGCCCCTGACCTGGCTCATCGCGGCCACCGGGGACGTGCTGCTGGGCGGGCCGGAATCCGCGCCGCTCCTGCTGAA
>JAGRIN010000518.1 GCA_020443245.1 Pseudomonadales bacterium | reverse complement strand
CCATGGCCCCGAAGCAGGAGATCGCTTTGCGCCGGGATACTATTCGATCCTGTTCGAAGACCCTGACGGAATCCGTGTCGAATTCAACTATGTGCCGGGACGCGGGCATCTCGGTGATGGCGGTCGACTCGGCCCCGGGGGCCGGGGCCCGGCGGCTCGCTACGGTGACGATGGCCTGACGGATGCGTGAGGCCCGAGCGAGCACATACTGGCGAGCGTGCGCCTACTTCGGGTGAACCCGCACCGGCAATTCGCTGTAGCCCTTGATGAAACTGGAAAGGATGCGCGTGGGCTCGCCGACGACCTCGACGGTCTCGAAACGCTTCAGGATCTCCTCCCAGATAATACGAAGCTGCATTTCCGCAAGGCGGTTGCCCATACATCGGTGAATGCCGAAGCCGAACGAAAGGTGATGTCGCGCACTCTTGCGGTCGATGATGAAGTCGTCGGGGCGCTCGATGACCTCTTCGTCCCGATTGCCTGAGACGTACCACATCAGGACCTGGTCGCCCGCCTTGATCTGCTTGCCGCGCAGCTCAGTGTCGACGTTGGCAGTGCGCCGCATGTAGGGCAGGGGCGTCTGCCATCGAATGATCTCGGGCACCATGTTGGGGATGAGCCCCGGATTCTTGCGCAACTTGTCGTATTCACCGGGATTCTGGTTCAGCGCAAGGACGCCGCCTGAAATCGAGTTCCGGGTCGTGTCGTTGCCGCCGACAATCAGCAGGATCAGGTTCCCGAGGAATTCGAACGGTTGCATATGTCTCGTCTCCTCGCCGTGGGCGAGCATCGAGATCAAGTCGGTGCCGGGTTCGGCGTTGACGCGCTGGTTCCACAGCTCCGTGAAGCAGGCGAGGCATTCGAGCAGTTCCGCGCGTCGTTCTTCTTCTGTCTCGACGATACCGGTTCCGGGTGCCGCGGTGGCGACATCGGACCAACGGGTCAGTTTGCGGCGATCTTCAAAGGGAAAGTCGAATAGCGTCGCGAGCATCTGCGTGGTCAGTTCGATGGATACCAGGTCGACCCAGTTGAACGTTTCGCCGACGGGCAGCGAGTCGAGAATGTTGCCTGCGCGCTGTCGTATGGTGTCCTGCAACTTCGCGAGGTTGGTGGGTGCGACCACTGGCGAAACGGTCGCGCGCTGGACATCGTGCCGGGGCGGGTCCATGGCGATGAACATCGTGACATTCAGGTCTTCCGGATTCGGTTCGCGGTCGATGGGCGGCCCGAGCCCGATTCCGTGGGACGACGAAAAGAGGTCGTGATGCTTGTCGACGTACATGATGTCGTTGAACTTCGTGACCGACCAGTATCGACCCGTTTCCGGCAGTTCGTTCAGGTGTACCGGGTCCTCGGCGCGCAGCCGTTTGAAAAAATCCCAGTGGATGTCCTGCTGGAACAACCGGCCGTCGATGACGTTGATGTCTTCGAGCGGCATCGTCCAGGCATCGGGGAT
>JAGRIN010000517.1 GCA_020443245.1 Pseudomonadales bacterium | reverse complement strand
ATATCGGACTTGTCGGCATCAAGGCGCAGCGACGTGCTTCGCTTTCCATCAACAAGACCGACGAGGCCACACTGGGCGAGGCGGTGAGGGACCTGTCAGGTATGGCGCTGGGCGCCAATCCGGACCCGGCCTACGACATCGCGGCGAGCCAACCGCACGAAGCGTTCAGCGCCGGCGTCGATGCCCCCGACCACGATGCCATGTATGACCGGGTTGTGGAATTCCAGCAATACGTTGCCGCGACCTACCCGACGTTGCATTTGCGGTCTGCCGGCATATCGTTCATCCGGCGCCGCAGTTGTTATGCCAACACCAACGATGTGGAGTTCGTCAGCAGCCGCGGTCTCTACAGCGTGAGCCTGACGTTCAGCTCGCGCGAGGGTGAGAACAACTCATCGATGATGTACACGGGTTATACCCGCTACGCGCTGGACAAACCGATCAAGGACGAGACCAACGTCGACATGCTCCTCAGGCAGTCGACGGAGCAGGTGACGACCCAACATATTCCGGCCAAGTTCAAGGGTGACATGATTATCGCCCCTACCTGCCTGCCGACTTTTCTCGGGTTCCTGACGGCGCGGATCAGCGACGGACCGATGATCGCGGGCACCTCGATCTATGAGGGCAAGTTGGGAGAGCCGGTCGCAAGTGAGCTGCTCAGTGTCCACTCCCGACCGCTTGGTGACGAGATCGCGAGCGGTTACTGGGTCACCGGCGATGGCTACAAGGCCGAGAACGCGACCATCATCGACAAGGGGCGCCTCAATACCTACCTGCTCGGGCTGTATGGTTCTAACAGGTTGAAGATGGCGCGTGCCGTGAACAGCGGTGGTTGCTACGTGGTCGATCCCGGCACCATTTCCTATGAGGACCTCATTGCCGGTGTGAAAGAGGGGATATTGATCACGCGATTCTCGGGTGGGCGCCCGAGCGATCGGGGCGACTTTTCCGGTGTCGCGAAGAATAGCTACTACATCAAGGACGGCAAGCTGGCATTCCCCATCAAGGAGACGACAGTGAGCGGGAATATGGCGGAACTCTTGAAGTCCGTGCAGGGCATATCCAGTGAGCGCGTCAACTTCGGCGGCAGCGTGCTGCCCTGGGTGCAGGTCAGCGGAATTACCGCGTCGTAACGACGGCCGCTCGAACGGAAGGGAGATACCACGCGAGCGAAGCGGCCCGCGCGATGAAATAGAACAGCAGCGCGAGCCAAAGGCCGTGATTGCCGAACGCATCCGCGAGCCACCACCAGGCGCCAAGGAACGCGAGCAGTGAAGCGATCATGGCGTTGCGCATCTCCGCGGTGCGGGTTGCACCGATGAAAATCCCGTCGAGTAGATAACACCACACCGAGACGACAGGCGCGGCGACTGCCCAGGGCAGGAACGTTGCCGCGCTGGCGCGCACTGCTTCCACATTGGTGAGCAGTGCGATGACGGGTGATCCTGCGACCGCGATGCCGACCGACATCAGCATGGCCGTCAC
>JAGRIN010000516.1 GCA_020443245.1 Pseudomonadales bacterium | reverse complement strand
CCCGTGACCGAGTGCGTCACCGGCCTCGACCTGGTTGCCTGGCAACTCGCGATCGCCGCGGGAGAGCCGATTCCCCTGCAGCAGGAGGACATCGCGATTACCGGCCACGCCATCGAAGCACGTGTGTATGCGGAAGACCCGGAGCACGACTTCCTGCCCGCGTCGGGTCGACTCGACTTCCTCGCCCTCCCCGAGGGTGACGGCATCCGTATCGACAGCGGCGTCGCCGCCGGCGACCGGATCGGAGTGTTCTATGATCCGATGCTGATGAAGGTGATCGCGCGGGCGCCAACACGGGAAGAAGCCATACACAACCTGAGGGAAGCACTGACAGGTCTCGAAGTTGCCGGCATTCGCACCAACCGCGATTTCCTTATCGCACTGCTCGCGCATGAACCCTTCATCGTCTCGCCATTATCGACCGATTATCTCGACCTTCACTTAGGCAAGTTATTCCACGGCCCGGGCGACAATGAGTACAGGCACCTCCTTTCCGCGGCCGCCCTGCACTTGCTCGAACCACCCCGCAATGGATACTCCGTGTGGCATGACGCACCCAATTTTCGCCTGAACCAGACGACAGGCACTCGCCTCAGGCTGTTCTGCCAGGGCCGGATCGAGGAAGTGGAAATTGCCTTTGACCAGGACGTCGCGTGCTTCTCCCTTGCGGACCACTCGTGGCGAGTGCGCTCCGTTGACGTGGGCATCCTCGAGATCGGCGGTGAGACGCAGCGATATCACGTCGTCCGCGAAAGCGAGAAACTGACGGTGTTCGGCGCGACGCGCACATTGGAATTTCACCTGCCACGTGAGCAAGATGCGGCGTCTGAAGACACCGGCAACGTAAAGGCCCCGATGTCCGGGAAGATCATCGCCATTTCAGTGTCAGTCGGGGAACGTGTCGAGGCAGGTGCCAGCCTCGCGGTCATGGAGGCCATGAAGATGGAACACACGCTGCGCGCCCCGGCTGACGGCACCGTGAAAGCGGTTCACTTCGCGCCGGGCGACATCGTCGATGAAGGCTCGGAGATCCTGGAAATCGAGGAGTCCGGCGAATGAGTCACTTTATCATCGACTGTGATCCGGGGCACGACGACGCGCTCGCGATCCTGCTTGCGGCACGCCACCTTCCACTCGTTGGTGTGACAACGGTCTTCGGCAACTCGAGTGTCCAGAACACGACCCGAAACGCCCTCGCGATCCTCGATGCGGCAGGACTCGGGCACATACCGGTCGCAAGCGGCGCCGCCGCGCCACTTACCGGTGAGGTCTATACGGGCGAATCGGTCCATGGCAAAACCGGACTCGACGGAGCGAACTTTCCCGCCTCGACGCGAACCCCCTCGCCGCTGGACGCGGCCGAGTTCATCGCCGACGCTGCCTCGCGATACGACGATCTCGTCATCATCGCGGTGGCGCCCGAGACAAACGTGGCAAACGCGATTCTAAGGTTCCCGGAAGTCAGCAAGCGTGTGCGGCATATTTCGGTCA
>JAGRIN010000515.1 GCA_020443245.1 Pseudomonadales bacterium | reverse complement strand
AGTGGCCATCTCGGCCAGCCCCGTGCAGCCGGTGACCGGGGCCAACGAACTCCGCCTCTACGTGTTCAAGGGGATGGGCACACCAGTTACCGGTGCGACGATCGCGGTCGAGCCCTGGATGCCCGGCCATGGTCACGGATCGACGGAAGTCCCGGTTGTGGATGAGGATGGAGGCGGCTGGTACACCGTCAGCAATGTCTTCTACACGATGCCCGGTTACTGGGAACTCTCTATCGACATCGATGACAGTGTGGACGTCGATAGCGTCACATTCGAATACGACGTCCAGTAAGCGGCCGTGCTCAAGCAGTCTCTCAAACCGTCTGCAAACCGGCGCTGCGTGCTCGCACCCATTGCGGTTCTGGTTGCGATGGCCCTGGCATCGGTGCCTGGGTTGGCACGCGCGCAGGCATGCTGCACAGCGACCGGCGGCGGTGAATTCGCCGTCGTCGGTCGCTGTAAACACGCGGTACTCGCGGTGCAGACGACTCTCGAAAAAGGCATTGGTACTTTCAATAATCAGGGAAACTACAGCCGTCTGAACAATGTCGAAGTCGATGATGTGGTTGTCTCTTTCGGCGGCGGTATCCGGCTCTTCCACCCGAAGTGGCAGATCTACGGAAGCATTCCGACGCGCTTTCAGTACCGTTCTTTTGCGGGAACGCCGGGTGACCTGAGCGCGGGGCTCGGCGATATCACGACGACCGTGCGCTGGACGGCGCTTGAAGACAACCTGATGGGAATCTCCGCCGACGATGCGGACAGCTTCATCCCGTTTGTGGATCTTTACCTGGGAGCGAAGATGCCGACCGGACGCGCGCCCGAGGATAGCCGCACCGCCACAGGCGCCGACATCACGGGCGACGGGGCCTGGCAGCTCATTGTGGGGACAAAGGTGTCGAAGTTCGTGACCTCCGAACACGTAATGGAACTTGGCGCCGCCTACAGTCATCGGTTCGCCCGTTCAATTGCGACCGTCGGAGGCGTCAACGATTTCGAAGCCGGCGACGAGCTCAACCTGCGCCTTGGATACCTGCACATTCCCAATCTCGAATGGTCGTGGGGACTCAACACGAGCCTGAAGCTTGAAGGCAAAGCGCGAATGAACGGCTTCGCCGTGCCGCGCAGCCAGTCGCGGCGTCTGCGCTTTGGCGCGCACGTGACGTGGGGTTTCGATTTCCCCTACTGGGAGGCGACGCTCTCAGGTGTCATGGACGCGCTCTGGGATGATGCGGGCACGAACCTGCCCTACGTCGGCCCGGCGCTTTCACTGACTCTCAGGCGGCAGTTTCCGTAGGGGTGGGCTAATCGCTACTTGCCCTCTGTCTCGCTGGCACCCTCACGCTCCGCCTTGCGCCGGGCGCCGGACTTCGCGCGGGCTTCCATGGCCTGCTTGAGCAGGATCTCGCGGCGAAGGGCCTGCATGCGTTCATGGCCGGGGACGTTCACCCGCACCCATTCGAGTTGCTCCCATGCTTCGGTCAGGCGCCCGGAGTCGTAGAGCAGGC
>JAGRIN010000514.1 GCA_020443245.1 Pseudomonadales bacterium | reverse complement strand
TTGGCGACGAAGGCGGAACTGAAGATACCGGTGAGAGCTCGACAAGGACCGGTATCGAAATGACTGCCTATTACTACCTCAGCGATATCTTCACGCTCGACGCGGAACTGGCATGGACACGCGCTGCCTTCGACCGCCCGGTGGACGGGTCGACCGCGATACCTGGCGCGATGGCGCGGGTGTTCAGTGCCGGCCTCAACGTGGATCTGGGCGGAGGCAAGTTCGCCAATCTTCGTTTGCGTCACTTCGGCGATTATCCACTCGATGGTGGCGAGCGCGCGAAGGGCAGCACCGTCGCAAACATGAGGTTCGGGTACCAGGCGAGCCCGAAATGGTCATTCGTCCTGGATGGACTGAACCTGTTCGATTCGAGCGATCATGACGTCGAGTACTTCTACGAGTCCCGGCTTGCGAATGAGTCGATGCCAGTTGCCGACCATCACTTTCACGTTTTCGAACCGCGGACTGTGCGGTTTCAGGCGAGTTACCGATACTGATGCCGCGACAGGTTACGCCTGGCTGGGTTCCATAGCGTAGTCGCGAATGAAGGCGCCGAGGCGCTCCAGTTGTACCGGCGAGAGGTTACCGAACCGAATGCCCCGACGGCGGCCTGTGTCGTTGGCGTCCACATCGGAAACCGTTTCGTAGGAGACATGGTCCACCACGAAGCCGTCGTTGGGCGACACGATGGAAAGTTCGTCGTTCAGGTCAGGGAGGCCTTCATCGTCGTCATAACGGAAGGCGAGACCTGACATGCTGACGTCGAGTACCCGGCCGCGTTCCGTCGCCTGCGATCGGAAGATGACAAAGGCGCCTCTTTTGACCGGGAATCGCTTGTCGCGGCGTCGATCAGCGGGTGACTCGTCGATGGCGCGGCGAATTGCCTCTGCCCAGACCTGCACGCCTGCTGGCTTCTTGACGAACTCGCGTACACCGAACCGCTTGAGGCGTTCATAGCTCAGGTGCTCGTTGTAACCGGAACACAGGATCAGCGGCAACTCAGGCCGGATCGCGTTAACACGCTCTGCCAGTACGTCACCTGTCATGCCCGGCATCGTCATGTCGGTGACGACAAGGTCGTAGTTGTAAGGATCCGAGGCGAAGTGTTCGAAGGCCTCTTCGCTCGACGTAAAGCTGCTGACGCAATAACCAAGTTGTTCCAGGATGCGCTTCATGACCTCGGCAATCATCGCCTCATCGTCGACCACGAGGATGCGCTCTGTGCCGGATGGCGCGTCATGCGCGACCTGGGTCTTTGTCGAGCCGGCCCGCGACTCGCGCAATGGCAGGAAGATATCGAACGCAGTCCCTTTGCCCACCTCGCTATGCACCTTGATGTCACCACCATGGTTGCGCACGATACCGTGCACGACAGCAAGGCCCATCCCTGTACCACGGCCTTGTTCCTTGGTCGTAAAGTACGGCTCGAAGATCCGTTCCTGTATCTCCGGGTCGATGCCGCTGCCGTTGTCTGCAACCCGAAGGCGAATATAGTTGCCCGGCGCAAGATCGGGATCGCCTGAC
>JAGRIN010000513.1 GCA_020443245.1 Pseudomonadales bacterium | reverse complement strand
CGCAGGGCAATTGAAGGACAACAGTGCGCGTATGATTGGCGAGATGATGGATGGCGACTGGTCCACCGTGCCACTCGGTGGCGCGCACGCCCTCGATGAAGTCACGGGTTTCCTGCGTTGTTGGGGTGAATCCAAAGACCAGAGCAATCCGGTGGACAAGCAGCCGTTCTGGGCGCGCCGCAGTTGCCAGACAGATCACAATATCTTTGTGAATCGCAGTTTCTCGACCGGCAAGATTGAATTGCAGTTCTTCTGGATCGAAAGCACGGACCTCAACTCGATCCAGTTCTACAACTATTACCGAAGCATCTTCGAACGGTACCGGCCCGGTAATTCAGGCACGCGGCAGGACCTCGGCAACTGGGCGTGCGACGAGAACTTTGTCGAAGCCGGCGCGGGCACCGACGAGACAACCAAGGCCGTGTTTTGTGCGCGTGCATACAAGAAATACAAGGGCCTCTATGATGTCCTGTTCCTTCAGGGCAGCGTTTCGGCCGCGCACCAGGCGCACATGATCCACTTCACCATCGCCGGTACAACGCGTGAACTCGCAATGCAGTTCATCGGCAAGTTCATGGACAGCAGCGTATGGTAGTGCTCGAAATCATCGGCGCCGAGGGCAAGACGCCGCGCTTCGAGAAACCCGAAGGGCCCTTGATACGCATCGGCCGCGCCCTGGACAACGACGTCATTATCGATGATCCCTATGTCGATGCGCATCACGCGATGATCGAACTGGGCGATGAGGAAGGCTGGCGTGTACGCGACCTGGGTTCGAAGAACGGGACGATCAAGGGGCGACACCAGGTCGAGACGTCGGCGCTCGCCTCAGGTGATGAACTCATCGTCGGCAAGACGCGGGTCCGCATTTTCTCGGTCGATCATCGTGTCGAGGAAGCCCAGTCGTTACACGACCTCGAGCACTTCCTGCTCGGTTTCAACTCGATGGCGACCCTCGTGCCGTTACTCGTCGCGATGGCCATCCTGCCGTTGTTCGAGATCTATTTCGGTTCAGGTGGTATCGAGATCAAGCCCGACATGTTCGCGAGTGCGGCAATGGTCGGTCTCGTGGTGCCGATGGTCATTGCCGCGTTCTGGTCACTCCTCGCCCGGCTGCTAAGGGGCGAATCGCGCTTTCGGGTCATGCTCAACATCACGATGATGTTTGCGCTGCTCTCCGCGGTGTTATCGCCCATTATCCAGCTCGCGTTCTACAACTTCCCGGGTGTCGGCGGCGCGACGACGGTTCGGGTTCTCATCTCTGTCGTGATGCTCACGATCTACCTGCACTTCATCCTGGTGCTGTCGACGAGGCTGAAGCCGACCATCAATCGAAGCGTTGTCGCGCTCATTGCCATGCTCGTGATGGCCTCGTTCTTTGTTGACCGATATTCGAACCGCGACGACTTTCGCCAGTTCCCGGTGTACGACGGCGCGGTCTATACACCTTTTGTACTGGTGCGACACGGTAGCAGTGCGCAAGCGTTCCAATCCGGACTGGGCAGCGTGTTCGACGATGCGGACGCGCTTGCCG
>JAGRIN010000512.1 GCA_020443245.1 Pseudomonadales bacterium | reverse complement strand
CGTCGGCGAGGCGAGCGCCGAAGTGCTCACCGCCGTATCGACCGCAGGTCTCGGTGCCGTCGCGATTCGTTCCGCCCGTGTGCTCGGGACGATCAACCGGGTTCGTGCGCGGTGTTCGGCCCTGGCGTCGGCGATCCCGAACATCCCCGGCTTCTCGCCCGCCCTGATGCAGTCGATCGTCAATCGGCTCGACACGCTGTTCGCCAAGGTGCTTGCCATTGTCGGACGACGCCAGTGCTTCCCCGCAGGGACGATGGTGCTCACGAACACCGGCCCGGTTCCGATCGAGCAGGTTGCCGCGGGCGATCTCGTCATGTCCCGTTCGCCGCGCACGAAGGCGCAGCAGTATCGACCGGTCAAGCGCATCCTGCGCAGCCGGGCATCACAGATGGTGCGGGTGCGATACACGGTCGGCGATGATGATGATGATGCATCCGATTCCTGCGCGGCGGCGCCGGTCGTGCATGATGTCGTGACCACGTGCGACCATCCGTTCCACGTGCCGGCATACGGGAGTTTCGTCGAGGCGCAGCGCCTCGTCGCCGGGATGGAACTGTCGACATCGAACGGTCACCATCCCGTGATCGTTACGGACGTCGAGCCACTCAGCACCGGTGATCGACCGACGATGGTCTACAACCTCGAAGTCGAGGGCGACCACACCTATTTCGTCGGTGATGCCGGCCTCTGGGTGCACAATTCCTGCTCGGCGCCATTTGAAAATGCGTTTGCCCTCATCACCAGGATTCGAAAGACCAACACCGACCAATGGTCGTCGTTCGTCGAAGCCCTGGAAGCAACCGCATCTCCGGCACGGGCGGCGCGGTTCGATGCGGGCATGCCCGAAGTCTGTGATGCCCTCATGGCCGGAATGTACAAGGAAGCCTTGAGCCTCGGCGAAGCGGTCGACCTGACGAAGGTGCGCACCGTGGCACAGTTGAAAGCATTCCGGCTGTCGCCCGCGGGCAATCGATTGCGCGGCCACGATATCGATATCCATCACCTCGTACCGAAGGAGTACGCCACGCTGCTGTATCGCATCAGACACGGCAAGGAACCGACCCGTGAATGGCTTGATTCCATGCCGGGCCTGCTTGTGAACAAGCATCTGCATCGTCAGTCGACCGAAGGTGTGAGTTCGTTTCATCAACTTGTCAATACACGTATTGCCAATGCGGTGGATGCGTTGCCGAGTCCGGCTTCCCCCGAAGAACTGCGGACGTCGATTCTCGGTGCGATCGCACACACCTATCAGGAGTGGGATCCCGAATACGGACTCGACTTCTGGGTCGTCGCCCGCGGCTGGCTTCAGGCCAATGATCTCTGACGCCACGCCGGCGATGGACGGTCGAAGGACTGGGTTTGCCGCATGTCAGAACTGGCCAGGAAGCCGCTCACCGATGCCCGCGCGGTGGGGCGGGACACTCGGAACCGGGAGGGGAGGATGATGTGAGGTGCTGGACAGGGTCGGGCGCTGCGTGTTTCCGCCTGACAACAGCATGTCACCGCAACCTGAGACCGGCTTCCTTCATGATGACCGGCTTTTTTTTTTT
>JAGRIN010000511.1 GCA_020443245.1 Pseudomonadales bacterium | reverse complement strand
ACCGGTCTGCGCCTTCTCGACGTCGTATTCGCACTTCTGCAGCAGCTTCTGGATGATGTTCTCGACGTCTTCGCCGACATAGCCGGCTTCGGTGAGCGTCGTCGCATCGGCAATCGTGAACGGCACGTTGAGCAGACGGGCGAGCGTCTCGGCGAGCAGGGTCTTGCCGCAACCGGTCGGACCGATCAGCAGAATGTTGCTCTTGGCGAGCTCGATTTCCTGCTTGCCCTTGTCCTTGGAACGCGTTTCGAGCCGCTTGTAATGGTTGTAGACGGCGACAGAC
Organism: Pseudomonadales bacterium; assembly: GCA_020443245.1. Lineage (GTDB taxonomy): Bacteria > Pseudomonadota > Gammaproteobacteria > Pseudomonadales > Azotimanducaceae > JANQJA01. The sequence continues at coordinate 1,293 of JAGRIN010000511.1, read as the reverse complement.
AGCACCTTCTTCGCCGACTGCTGCCCGATCACGTATTCGTCGAGAACGGATTTGATCTCGTGCGGTTTCGGCAGCTTCTCGCGACCGCGCTCAGCGCGCTCGTCGAGCTCCTCGCGAATGATGTCGTTGCACAGCTCAACGCATTCGTCGCAAATGAAGACGGATGGACCCGCAATCAGCTTGCGGACCTCATGCTGACTCTTGCCGCAGAACGAGCAGTAAAGCAGCTTACCGTCGTCCGACTTGCCGCGAGAATCGTCGCTCATGTTGCCGTCCTTATGCCCTTAAGGTCATTCCCGTGTGGTTATAGCATTCCGCCCAAAGCTCTGCAAAGGACAGCGTCCCAGTTTCTCCGGCCGGAAAAAAGCGTTCCGCGTCAGCCAATTACTTTTTGCTCGACGCGTCCGGGCGCCGCTCCAGCATCGTATCGATCAGCCCGTACTCGACGGCAGTCGGCCCGTCCATGAAGTTGTCGCGATCGCTGTCCTGGGCGATGCGCTCGATCGACTGACCCGTGTGCTTCGCGAGCACGGCATTCAGCTTTTCCCGCAACTTCAGGACTTCGCGGGCATGAATGTCGATATCCGACGCCTGGCCCTGAAAACCGCCGCTCGGCTGGTGAATCATGATGCGCGCGTGCGGCAGGCAGTAGCGCTTGCCCTTGGTACCGCCGGCCAGCAGCAGCGAACCCATGCTGGCCGCCTGGCCCACGCAGATCGTGCTGACGTCGGGCTTGATGAACTGCATCGTGTCGTAGATGGCCATCCCCGAAGTGACGACGCCACCCGGCGAATTGATGTACAGGTGGATGTCCTTGTCAGGATTCTCTGACTCGAGGAACAGGAGCTGGGCCACGACCAGATTCGCCATCTGGTCCTCGATACCGCCCACGATGAAGATAATGCGGTCCTTCAGCAGGCGCGAATAGATGTCGTAAGCGCGCTCGCCTCTGGCGGTCTGCTCGACGACCATCGGCACCAGATTCAGTGCGGTCGGGGTCATATCCTCTCCTTAAAGGCTGTTCGGGCCGGGAACGCCGCTCAGGCGTCCTCGTTTTGCATAAATTCTTCGAAACTCTGCGACAGTTCGCGCACTTTGGCGTTTTCGACGAGAAAGTCGACGACCTGTTCCTCAAGTACGGCAGTCTCCACCTGAGACATAAGCTGACGATTGCTCCGATAGAGCTGCGCAGCCTGGTCCGGGTCCTCGTAGGGTGACGCGAGCTCGCTGATTCTTTCGTCGACGCGATCGCGGTCGACCTCGATCTTCGACGATCCGATCAGCTCCTGGACC
>JAGRIN010000510.1 GCA_020443245.1 Pseudomonadales bacterium | reverse complement strand
CATACGACTTGCTCATCGTCACAGGTGCTCCCGGCGCCGGCAAGACGTCTGTTGCGCAGGCGTTGGTCGATCTCGGCTCGGACTTCGTGGTGTTTGACATCGACTGGCTCGCCGAACCTGTCTCGATGCTGACAGGTCGTGATATCCATACCGATGCGTCCGCCTGGGTTGCCTACGGCAAACTCTGGTTCGAGATACTTCACAGCGTGTCGCGCAACGGTTGCCAGCCGCTCTTTTTCTGTCCCAACACGCCCGCAGACTTCGAACGCCAGCAACTCGCAACGTGGTACAACACCTGTCATTGGCTCTTGCTCGACTGCGACGACGCCGTGCGTACCGCCCGCCTCGACGCCAGGGCTGACTGGTCGGACGAACGCAAGCAGGAGGCGCTCGATGATGCCGCCGAGTTGAGGGAAGCAGTCCCGGAGCGTATCGACACAAGCGGGACGACGCCGGAAGAAGCTGCTCACCTCGTTCTCGCGTGGGCATCGCGATGGTGAGGGTTCACCGAATCGATCACCTGCCCGCCGGCATCGACGAACTTTGCGTCACGGCAGCGTCGCAAGGCTTTCGCTTCCTGGACCGCCTGGTCCTGGAATTACGGCAAGGCACATCAAGCGCCTCACGACTCATCGAGGCAACAGACCGGAGGCAGAATGAAGCAAAGCTATGGCGGGTCCTGTCATTGTGGGGCGGTACGGTTCGAGGTCGATATGGACCTCGACCATGTTCGCGTGTGTGACTGCAGCCTGTGCCGCAAGCGCGGCGCACTGAATCATCGCGTGGAAAGCACCGACCTGCGTATTTTGACGCCACTGGATGAGATGACCCTGTACCAGTGGCACACGAAGACCGCGAAGGATTATTTCTGTCCGGTCTGCGGTATCCTGCCGTTCCGGCGACCGCGTACGGCGCCAGAACTCTGGACAATCAACGTCCGATGCCTGGACGACGTCGACCTCGATGCCATACCGCGCAAGGCCGTATTCGGCAGCCGCCTCGACTGACAAGCGGAGCAGACTAATGTTGAAAGGTTCCTGCCATTGTGGCGCCGTTCACTGGGAGTTCGACGGCACCCCCGACAGCGCGACCGCGTGCAATTGCACGGTCTGTCGTCGTTATGGCGCGTTGTGGGCATACGATTGGGAAAACGAGGGCATCCGAACGAGTGGTACGACCAAAGCCTACGTCCGGGCAGACAGTGGTGACATCGAGTTCCATTTCTGTCCGGAATGCGGCGGCCTCTCGCACTGGCGGGGTGTCAGCGCGCATCCCGACGGACGACGGCGTACCGCAGTGAATCTTCGCCTCAGCGATCCGGAGCCGGTAGCCGATATCCCGATACGTCACTTCGAAGGTTTCGAGACGTTCGAGGACCTGCCGATGGACGGACGCTGCGTTCGGGACTACTGGTTCTAGGGGCTGACGAGATGTACCAGGAAATCGCCGGTGTTTATCACCTGATTTACGAAGACTGGGACGAAGCGATGGCGCGACAGGCGGGCGCGCTGGACGGCGTGATCCGCGATGCGCTCGGGGAACCGCCGTTTTCCCTGCTGGATGTGACTTGCGGCATCGGCACA
>JAGRIN010000509.1 GCA_020443245.1 Pseudomonadales bacterium | reverse complement strand
ACTCGCCCTGGTCGCTGTGCTCTGGTACGCCGTGATGCATACCGAAGTCGGCCAGGATGCCGCCTTCGCGCGCCTCGCAAAACTGGCGATGAAGTCCGGCGACACGCCGTCCGCCGACGCCCTCGAGGTGTTCGTGTGCGGCAGTTCGTCACCCTTGCCGGACATCAACCGTGCGCAGGCATGTATTGCAATTGTCACGCCGGAAAATTTCTTCATCGTCGATGCAGGCGCCGGCTCGGCGGTCAACGTCCTCGCCGCCAACCTGCCGCTCGCCCGATTGCAGGGACTGCTGCTGACGCATTTCCACTCGGATCACATTGCCTCGATCTACGACATGAATCTCAACTCGTGGGTACAGGGTCGCCCGAAGCAGCTCGCTGTTTATGGCCCGAATGGTGTCGAAACAGTCGTAGCCGGAATCAACGAAGCCTATGCGCTCGACCGCAGCTACCGCGTCAAACATCACGGTGCCGCATTGCTTCCTCCGGAACTCGGTCTACTGGCACCGATCGAGGTCACGGCCGGCGACGTGCTCCAGATGGGTTCACTCAAGATTACAGTGTTCGCCACCGACCACAGCCCGGTGTCACCCTCCGTCGGCTACCGCTTCGACTACAAGGGCAGGTCCGTCGTAGTCACCGGTGACACCATCATCACGCCAGCAGTCGCCGCGGCGGTGCAGGACCTGGATGTTCTCGTTGCGGATGCGATGTCGATACCGATCGTCACCGCCATGGAAAGTGCCGCAAAGGAAGCGGGTCGAGATCGCGTTGCAAAGATTCTTGGGGACATCCAGACCTATCACGCGCCCGTTGCCGACGTCAGTGCGTTGGCTCGCAAGGCCGGTGTCAGGCTGACCGTGCTCTATCACATGGTGCCACCGCCGCGGAACGCGCTGATGGAAAACATCTACGAGCGGGAAGCCGGACACGGCGTCATTCTGTCGCACGATAGAATGTGGATCGTCCTCCCCGCGAATGAAACAGGCTACACGCTGCGCTAATTCGCCTGACGGGACGCTTCGACTTCCAGTTTGAGGGGCACCCACCCCGCTTCATTCAACCGGGCGGGCTCGCCGATTTCACCGGCAGAGACTCGTGAGGCATCGATGCGCGTGTCGGCTGTCACTGCGTCGATGATCGAACTCGCCCTGCCGCGAGCCAGCGCGTCGAGATCGTCGTTCGAAACAGCTTCCGCTTCGATCAGGCGCTGTCGCATCATTTCCACATAGGCAGGCTCATCGAAGCGCGATTCGCCGGCGTCGGTCGTGGTCACGAAACCGGCTCGCAGCCCATCGAGGGATTCATCAGGGAAGCGGCGCGTGAACAAGGCTTCCATGGCGTCACGCCTCGCCTCAGTGAACAATTGCTCTTTCGAGATGCCGCCTCGCGCAGCGATTTCCACCTCGACCTCCGCATTGACCCGCGATGCCTGCAAGGCGTGCCGGTCGGCATCCGTCGCCACGACGCCAGGCACACGCAACGCGAGTGCCGGTCGCATCGACAGGGCCTCGGCGAGTTTGGCGACTTTTTCTGCCTCGGGCGGCGCAAGCGCGATAGAACCGGGTTCGAACTCGATTTCATC
>JAGRIN010000049.1 GCA_020443245.1 Pseudomonadales bacterium | reverse complement strand
ACAAGTCCGTGCCCCCTGCTGACTGCGAACCTCGTCGGCAATTTTAGGTGGTCCCCTCCTCGTGACCGGGTGGGGCTAGAACTTCGCCGCTCCTCGCCGAGTGGCATGTTGATTCAGTGCGGCAGCCTTGGCTTCAACGCGGCATAGCAATACATGCCGAGCAGCGCGCCGGCAAACGTGAAGACGGCCATCCACGCGCCTGCGCCGATCTGGGCGTAGATTGGTCCCGGGCACGCGCCGGTGATGGCCCATCCCGCACCGAAAAGCATTCCCCCGATGATCACACCGGTGTGGAACGGCTTGGGCACGTATCGGATCGGTTCGCCGTCCACCGACTTCACCTTCAGGCTCTTGATGAGAAACATCGATGCCATCGCGACGATAATCGCGAGGCCAATGATGAGGTACATATACGCCTGCTGGAAGAGGAACATGGCATGCACCCGCTGCCAACTGGCCACTTCCGATTTCACGAACAGAATGCCCAGGTACATGCCGATCAAGAGCACGCACAAGTGGGAAAACGGCGACATGCCGCGATGAGCTTCCTTTGGTTGATTACCGGATTTGTCGGCCATGGTGTCCTCGGTTTTGAGTGCCCATCGCAAGTCTTCCGTGCCCCATGACGTGGGCCGTGTTCGGAGTACAGCAAGTAAGTCAGAACAACAGGCTACCCAACCCCCAGGTGACGGCAATTCCACCGGCGAAAAAACAAACCGTCGCCAGCAAGCTCGGCCAGTTGAGGTTGGCGATACCCGTGAGGGAATGACCCGACGTACAACCTCCCGCATAGCGAGTGCCGAAGCCGACGAGAAACCCGCCGATGAGCAATTTGGCGGCACCGGCCGGGCTTGTGAACGAGTCGGGTAGCAGTATCACCGGCTCGGCGGTCAAGAACCGGTTTGCGATGAGAGCTCCCAGGACAATTCCGGTGACAAACACTACGGTCCAAAAGTTGTCGGAACGGTCAAACTTGCGCAGGTAGTCGAATTTGATATGCGGTGTGCACATCGCCCCAATCTGCTGCAGACTCGTCGAGATGCCGAATGCCTTTCCCGCGAGTAAATACAGCAGCGGCACCGTCAATCCGATCAAAGTTCCCGACAGCCACCAGGGCCAGGGCCTCATGATCCAATCCATAGGGCACTCCTTGCGGCCAGATAAACAGTTGTGTAGCGAATGACAAACTTGCGTCCGGAGGTGTGTACCAGGACAAACGACTTTGGCAGTACAGTGCCGGTAAGATAGCGGATGGCCCCAAATTCAGGTACCCGTCGCCACGACACCTCCGGGGATGAAGCGCGGGGTTGCGCCGTTGGGCGACCGATGTCGCACCGCCAGTGGTCAGCGTATACGCGATGCAGTCGATCGCTCGGAAGACCGGCTGCAGGTGTAGCATCGAGACCTACCCGTCGCGCCGGTAAGCGCGAATTGTGCAACGGCCATCGGCGGATCACACCGCCGAAGACGCTGTGTCGCGAACAACGGAGTAACCCTCGTCGACCCAGGCCCGGTAACCTCCTTTCATATTGATGACGTCAAATCCGGCCCGCTGCAAGACGCTGGCCGCGATGGCCGAACGACCGCCGGCCAGACACTGAGCAACAACGGGCTTGTCCGTGCGAATGAGTTGTATCTCCCGTAAGAGGGTGCCGAGAAAGTGATGCTCCGCACCGGCAATATGCCCCTCGTTGAACTCCGTCGTCGCACGAACGTCGACTAGCGTTACGTCCCCGCCTTCAATGTCGGGCTTGAGTTCAGCCGGAGTTAACGACGGGTACGATTCGCTCTTCAGCCCGGCCGCGGTCACCTCTCCAGCGTCAAAATATCCGCCCACGTTGTCAATTCCAATCGACCGCAGGCTGCGCAACTGCGCTGGCACCGCTCCTTCGTCGGTGACGAGAAACACAGGCTCATCATAGTCGACAAAGAAACCAGCCCACTGCACGAGGTTGGACGCGGGCACGTTAATCGTTCCTGGCACGTGGGACTCTGCATATTCTGCTGCGGCTCCCGTATCGATCACGAGGTGCTTGGCCGCCGTCGCCGCCAACTCACTCGCGGGAACATGGCCAACCGCTGGTAGGTTTCGCGTCAGTTCCGGCCCGACTTTGTTAACGCGCTTCATCATCGCGAAGTAGAACGGCGTCTCGGGTTGGTCGGCCAATATGTATGCGACGAAGCTTTTTTCGTCATCATACTGCAGGGCCGGATTGAAAAGCCTTTCGTAACCGACCGTGCTTGACGGTATCGCCCCTAGTCCCTTTCCACAGGCGCTCCCCGCGCCATGGGCGGGCCACACCTGCAAATGGCCGGGCAAATCGCGAAAACGATGCACTGACTGGAAAAGTTGCTGCGCACCGAATTCAGCACTTCCCACGATCCCTGCGGCCGTTTCGAGCAAATCGGGGCGACCAACCGAGCCCACAAAGACAAAGTCACCACTGAATATCCCCATCGGTACGTTCGCCCCGCTACCTTCGTCCGTCAGCAGATAAGAAATGCTCTCGGGCGTGTGGCCGGGCGTGTGGAGAACTTCGAATCTCACTTTGCCGACGAAGAACGTATCGCCGTCGTGGAGCAGCCGTGTCTCGTAGCGGTCGGCGTACTCGTACTTCCACTCGCTCGGCCCCTCATCCGAGAGATAAAGAGTTGCCCCAACACGATCGGCAAGCTCACGCGCGCCGGAAACAAAGTCGGCGTGAATGTGGGTTTCCGCCGCACCGATAACACGCAGGCCGTTGGCCTTGGCCGCATCGAGATACGGCACGACGTCGCGTCCCGGGTCGATCACAATCGCCTCGCCACTTTTTTGACAACCCACGAGGTAGGAAGCGTGGGCGAGCGAATCGTCGTAGAAGTACTTCAGCAACATCGACGTTTACCTCGCGGAAATGTTGAGCGGCGGAACGGATGCACTTCGGATGCCGGGAGAACTGATATGCGACATCGACCAACATGCAGGTCCTCGGCCCGACCCGCTGGCACTTGGGTTACCTGCGAACGTCAGGCTAATCGGGAAAAATCGAGCGAGGCCCGTGCTCGCCGATTGGTCGATACGCGGGACCGCAAAACAATTCTAGGCGAGGCATTTGCAAGGGACCAATCGACAGGCGCTTCGGCAGTTGGCAACGGCACTTCCCGTTCAGGGGATCGCGTCATCAGCGGGGCGTCTCGCGCGAACTCTCAGCATCGAGGTGGTCACTGGCCGAGCCGCGGACACTTGGCAAAGCAGAAACGCCGCTCAGGCAGCGTTGTCCGCTCAGGCAATGATGTCGTGGACAACGCGGCCAAACACATCCGTGAGTCGAAACTCGCGCCCGTGGTGAGGGTACGTTAGCCGTTCGTGGTCAATACCCAGCAGGTGCAGAACCGTGGCGTGCAGGTCGTGAAGATGAACACGTCCTTCGACTGGCTGGTATCCAAGGTCATCGGTTTCGCCATAGGAGATCCCGTTCCGCACACCGCCGCCAGCCAGCAGCGTGCAGAAACTTTCCTGTTGATGTTCGCGGCCGTGTTTCTCGATCGGGTTTGTGCCCGTGAGGTCTTGGCTCCAATAGGTGCGGCCGAACTCGCCCGAAACCATCACCAGCGTGTCGTCGAGCAGGCCGCGCTGCTTCAAGTCACGCAGCAAGCCGGCGATCGGTCGGTCCGCTTGCGCGCACGAGTTCGGCAAGGCCGAGGCAATGTCGCCGTGATGGTCCCAGCCGTCCATCGTCACCTGGACGAACCGCACACCGGCTTCACAAAGTCGCCGTGCCATCAAGCACGCGCGGCCATTCACGTCGCTACTGCCCTGACCGATCCCGTACATTTCGCGAGTTGCTTGTGTTTCACCGGCGAGATCCACAAGACGCGGCGCTTCGGCCTGCATGCGAAACGCCAACTCGAACGATTCGATGATGCCTTCCATCTGCACGTCGGCCGTGACACGATCGAGCAGTCGTTCGTTGTTGCGTTGGATAAAGTCGAGCCGGCGACGCTGCACGTCGGAAGGGGTGTCGTCGTCGTTCAAGTTCGTGATGGCCGCCTCGCCCGGTTTTTGCGGCACGTTCAGCGGCGTGCCCTGGTGCATCGCCGGTAGGAACCCCGCGCCGTAGGTGCGGCCATCAGCGGGCGGGCGGATCGTGATGAAACTCGGCAGGTTCGCGTTCTGCGTTCCCAGCCCATAACTCAGCCAGGCACCCATCGACGGTCGGGCTTCGGCGACGTGCCCGGTGTGGAACTGCAGCGTGGCCGGCGCGTGCGCCTTATTATCCGCCACGACGGCCTTGAGCAAACATAAATCATCGGCCAGCGATGCCAGATTCGGCAGTAGGTCCGATATCATCGTTCCCGATTGTCCGCGCGGCCGAACCGGTGCCACGGGTTTCATCGGCAGAAAATGTGTCACTCCTACCCGCACCTGACCGTCGTCGGCCAGCGGTGAATCGATCGCTTCACCGTGTTTCTTCGTGATGTACGACTTGGGTGCGAAGAGGTCGGCCTGCGATGGGCCGCCGGCGAGAAAAACGAAGATCATTCGTCGTGCCCGCGGCGGGAAATGTAGGGCACTATCAGCTTGAAGACCAACGGCCCGACATGCATCGGCCACGATACCATTCAGTGCCAGGCCGCCGAAGCCGCACGCGGCCGAGCGCAACGCCTGGCGGCGCGTCATTTGCGGAATTGGTCGCAAAACAGTATTGCGCGTCATGGGTCGTCCTTCGGTGAACCCTAAATTCTCATGAGAAACTCGTTGCTTGCCAAAAGGGCGTGGCACAGTTCGGTCCAGCCGCCCTCTCCGCAACTCTGTAGAAACTCGCTAGCTTCGAATCGTTCGGTTTCGCTAATCGGACGATTAAGCAACGCGAGCCAAAGCAACTCGAGGCGTTGCGTTGGATCGTCCTCTTCGGACAGTCGTTCCGCCAGCGCTTGGGCATAGCGCTTGATCACTGGGCTATTCATTAAAAAGAGCGCTTGCGTCGGAACTGCCGTGACGTCACGCTTGCCGACGAACTGCGACGGCTGGGAAAAGTCGAACACGTTGCGCACCGCGGCAGGTTCGGGTTGTGCCGCGTGGCGAATCACGGGCAGGTAAATCGTGCGCTCCAATTCCTGACCCGGTCGCCACTTTCTCAGGCCAAAACTGGGGGGATTCACGTCTTTGGGATCAAGACCCCCGACGTTTTCCGGGTATTCGAGTGGAATCGCCGGCCCGCCGCTCGACGCGCGAAGCTGGCCGCTGACCGCCAACATCGCGTCGCGGAGTGCTTCCGCGTCGAGACGCACACGATTCATCCGCCAAAGCAGCCGATTGTCGGGGTCGATCGCGCCGGCGCGCTCATCGAATTCACTGCCGAGGCCGTACGTTCGGCTCAACACCAGCGTACGGATCAATCGTTTTTGTGACCAGCCGGTCCGCATGAACTCAGCAGCGAGGTGGTCGAGCAGTTGCGGATGGGTGGGGTGTTCGCCCGGCAGGCCAAAGTAGTCCACCGATCGTACGAGTCCTTCGCCGAAGAGCTTCTGCCAGATTCGATTCACGGTCACACGAGCGGTGAGCGGATGTTGGGCCAGCCAGTCCGCCAATTCGCGCCGACCGCTTTCGCCGGCGGGAATCACTGGCTGTGTCGTGGAACACACTCGGAGCACGCCCCGCGGGACCGTATCGCCCAATGCACGGGGGTTGCCGCGAATGGTGATTCGCATGTCGGCCGGTGCGTCAACGTCCCTGACGCCGTGTGCCTTGGGGGTAGTGGGGGCGAAGAACTTCGCATGTTGAATGACCTTGTCGAGTTCGCTCACGTGCCCCGCCGCGTCGTCGCGCCGCTTGGTTAAGTCGTCGCGTTCGGCGTCGGATACATCCGCTTCGTCAAGCCGTTTGTTCAGCTCGTCGAGTTCCGCTTGAGCTTGCTCGCGCTCACTCTCGGCCGTGGCAAGCTCTTCGGCGTGCTGTCGTTCTCTAACCGCTCGTTCCGCACGTTGTTCGTCCGTTTCGGGCAACTCGAGGACGTTTACGTCGCTCCACACGCCACGGTCCGTCTTGAAAGTGGACGACGTTCCGTGAAAGATCCCTGCCATCGCGTAATAGTCACGCTGGCCTATAGGATCGAACTTGTGATCGTGGCAGCGAGCGCACTCGAGCGTCATGCCCAGGAAGGCGCGACCGACCTTTGTGACCTGCTGGTCGACAACGTCCACGCGCAGCTTCTCTTTGTCGGCCTCGACAATTTCAACGTCACCCAGGACCAGGAATCCCGTGGCAATTAGGTTTGCCGCCCGTTGCTCTGCGTTTTCTTCCGGCAACAGGTCGCCCGAGACCTGCTCACGGATGAAGCGGTCAAACGGCTTGTCAGAATTGAAAGCGTCGATCACGTAGTCGCGGTATCGCCACGCATGTTGGGCGAACACGTTGTTCGACGTACCGACCTGGTCGGCGTAGCCCACCAGGTCAAGCCAGTGCCGCGCCCACCTCTCGCCGAAGGCGCGCGACGCCAACAGCCGGTCAACGACCTTCTCGCGGGCAGCCGGCGAGTCGTCCGTGACGAAGTCGCGTACTTCGTCGACGGTCGGTGGCAATCCGGTGAGATCGAAGCTGACACGGCGCAGCCACGTGTGGCGATCCGCGTCAGCGACGGGACGTAGTCCATTCGCTTCCAGTTTTGCCACGATATAGCGGTCGATCGGCGTTCGGGGCCAGTTGACCGACTCGACGTCGGGCAGATCTCCGCGGTTGAGCGGCTGAAAGGCCCAATGGCGACGGCCTGCTTCCAGGTCGATCCCGCCAGCGTCCGTGACCTCAGCTGGCGACTCGCGCGGATCAAAAGCGCCTTCCGACACCCAGCGCTCAAGTCGCCGAACGACCTCGTCCGGCAGCTTGGCATCCGGCGGCATTTCCGGGCCGAGGTGGCGGATCGCCTTGATGAGCAAACTCTCGTCGGGATGTCCGGGTGAAACCGCCGCGCCCGAAGTGCCACCCGCCTGCCATCCCCGCCGCGAGTCGAGCACGAGCCCCCCCTCGGCTTGCTGAGACGCATGGCTGTGGCATTCGTAGCAATATCGGGCGAATATCGGCTCCACCTGATCGTAAAAGCCGGTGGTAGCTGCGTCGTCTTCGGGAGTCACATCGCTCGCGTCGGCAAGCGGGACGAACAGGTGCAGCGCCGCCACCGCGAGAACGGCCCACACCACAACGACCGGCCCGGTCTGGGGCTGAGAGTTGACCCGCGCGATTGGTTCGTCGGTCATGGTCCACATCATTGCTTTGTCACGCGCACGGCCACCAGGCAACGGCGCTCACACGATTCCCCCTTCGGACGGCACATCCCTGCCGTCCTGAGGTCGCCCAGTGCGGGAGACCCCTGTCCCCGGCATTCTATCAGTTGGCGGCGCGGATATCACTATTTCGCCGGGTCGATTCGTTTTCGCTCGGTGGACAATTCAGGGCCGGCGGAATTCAACGTCGGGCTTCTCCAGGGGCGTCCCCCAAGCGAGCGCCGGACGGCCGCGTGACCGGGGCAAGGTGGCACCGGATTCGCAGCATCTTGCCGTCCACGTGCGCCATTGGGACACCCGCTTGTGTCCACCGCTCCGGACTCAGTGCCAACAGGCTACTAACGTGCACATCAGAATTTTGAGAGACTATTATTTCGTTGGCTGCGAACCTTGTCGGGCAAACCACACGTCCCAACACCGATTCCACGCCGTCACGTAAGAGTACGCGGAGAGTGAAGGTGCCAACCAAGCGGATACGAACGGCCCGACGGCTGACGGCATTGATCATGGCGGTGAGTGTGCTGTTTCTGATCATTGCCATTTTGGGAGCCTGGCACTTCACGAAGATGCAGGTGCATTCCGAGGAGATTCATTCCGAAAGCGTTGCCAGCATTCGCACGGCCGTCGAGATCGAGACGCAGATACAGGAACTCCGCCACCAACTTGACCGGTACTTGACGCTGCACGAACTGCAGGGCGGCGATTCGATGGCAGCGCAAAATTTGCGTCCGCTGAAGTCACAACGCCAGGGACTCGAACACTGGCTCGCCCAGGCGCGGTCGACGACGCACAGCAACGATATGTCCGCTGTAATTGACCAGATTGAGGCCGGGCTGGCGAATTTTTTTTCCGAGGTCAACAAAATCGGTGAGTTGGCCGGCGCAGAGGACGAGCAGACGGCGGCCATCGTGCAACGCGCCGAGGCCGTCCTCGAAGATGAAGTATTGGTCGGCGTCCGCCGTTACCTCACCTTCGACGAGATGTTCTTGGAAACAAGCCGCCGTGACGCGGTGACCCAGTCTCATCGCTTGATCATTGTCCTGATCTGTCTCGGCGTCAGCGGGTCCATCGTCGCGATGATCGCCGGATATGGGCTGGCACGAATGATTAGCCGTTCGCTGTTTCAACTTCACATACCGATGCAAGACCTTGCTGGCAAACTGAGCGAAGTGGCCGGCGACGTAGTGGTTTCGGGAGAACTCGACTTGAACGACCTCGGGCCCGTCTTCCAAAAGGTCGCCGACGAAGTGACGTCGGTCGTCGAGCAACTACACGCCCGCCACCAGGAAATCCAGCACGCGGATCAACTAGCCGCCATGGGGCAACTGGCTGCCGGCATTGCCCACGAGATCCGCAATCCGTTGATGTCGATGAAGATGTTGGTCCAATCCGCCCGCGGTCAAGAAAAGAGCGGCTTGAACGAAGTCGATTTGAAGATCCTGGACGATGAGATCCGCAGGTTGGAAACATTGCTCAACGAGTTTCTCGACTTTGCAAGGCCGAGGCCACTAGAAAAGTCGATCGTTGACCTGGGCGACCTGACCGAGAGTGTCCTGGCGTTTCTCCAGCCCCAGGCCGACGCCCGCAACGTATCGATCGAGTTTTCCAACGGGCCCGGGCCGTTACCCCTTCTCATCGACGCGCCGCGCATTCGCCAGGTACTGCTCAACCTGTTGCTCAACGGCATCCAGGTAACCCCGCCTGGCGGCGTCGTGCGCGTAGCGTTAGAAGCGCCGGACGAATCCTCCGAGAAATGGTGGCAAATTCACATCATTGACCAGGGGCCCGGGATCGCCCCCGAACTGTCGAAGCGAATATTCGAGCCCTTCTACAGCACGCAAGAAACAGGGCTCGGTATGGGACTTGCCGTCAGCCAGCGGATCGTCAGGTCCCACGGGGGAGAAATCTCGTTCGAAAATGACGACGGCGCCGGAACTCGATTTACGGTGTCGTTGCCACGAGACAACTAGCGGCCCGCGAACGTTCGCCGTTCCAGACACAAACAGAAGCGCCATCGCCTTCACCCAGGAACAAACCATGCAACGATTGCTTGTTGTCGATGACGAGCCGAATCTGCGCTATTCCATGACCAAAGCCCTGCAGAGCGATTCTCTCCAGGTCATCACTGCGGAAACCGGCGCCCAGGCGATCAGCATGGTTCACGCCGAACGGCCACACGCCATTATTCTCGACGTGCGGCTCCCCGATGCTCATGGCCTCGATGTATTCAATGAGATTCGTGGAATCGATCCTGCGATCCCCGTCATCATCGTCACGGCGTTTTCGACGATGGACACGGCCGTCGAGGCGATGAAACGTGGCGCTTATGAATACCTTGTCAAGCCGATCGAGTTGGATTGCCTGCGCGAACATGTGCAGCGCGCCTTGGAGATCAGCCGCGCTAATCAGGCTTTCGATTCGTTCGATCCGGTCGAGGAGCACCGCGCCGAACAACTCATCGTCGGCAAATCGCCGGCGATTCAAGAGGTGTTCAAAGCCATCGGACGCATTGCGCCACAGGACATCACGGTCCTGATTCAAGGAGAAAGCGGTACCGGAAAAGAACTCATCGCCGAAGCAATCTGGAAGCACAGCCTGCGCGCCGGCAACGCGTTCTTGACGATCAATTGTGCCGCCATTCCGGAGACGATTCTCGAGAGCGAACTCTTTGGTCACGAGCGTGGTGCCTTCACTGGCGCCCATCGCACCCGTATCGGCAAGTTCGAACAGGTCGATGGCGGCACGCTCTTTCTCGACGAAATTGGCGACATGTCGAGCATGACCCAAGCGAAGGTGCTCCGCCTGTTGCAGGACGGTAGTTTCCAACGCGTCGGTGGAAATCACACGCATCGCGGTAATGTGCGGATCATTGCCGCCACCAACCGCGATCTCGAAGAAATGGTCGCACAGGGCAAGTTTCGCGAGGACCTGTATTATCGCCTCTGCGGTTTCGTCATCGACGTGCCGCCACTGCGCGAACGCATTGAGGACCTGGAGCCGCTGGTTCAACACTTCGTCATGACGTTCGGTCGGGAACTCGGCCGACAGATTCGCGTGATTACGCCCGAGGCGATGCATTGCATGGAGATGTACCGCTGGCCGGGAAACGTGCGCGAACTTCAGATCGTCGTCAGACACGCCCTTCTACATGCCGTGGGGGAAACCGTCACTTCCGGCTCGCTCCCGAGCACTCTTCGCGGTGGAGCTAAGAGCGGGGATGCATCGTCCCATGACAGTCGTGACGATGTGTTGGCGTCACTTGTCGACGACGTGCTGGTCGGCAACAACCAAAATGTGTACCGGAAAGTCCACTCTGCCCTGGATCGGGTGCTTCTGCAGAAGGTGCTCGACCACGTCGACGGTAATCAGGTCCAAGCGGCAGAGATTTTGGGCATATCTAGGACGACGCTGAGAAATCGCCTCCGCGAACTCGAACTCGTCGAGGATTGATCGCCCTGTTCAGATTTTGGCCACTTAGGTGTCCAGATCCTGTACACACGGGCCCAGTCGACCAAGTCCTGGACAGCCTGTCCTCAAACTGGACACGGCGTCTCCCGACGAGCATACGCCAGCCTCGTCGAATCGCAAACGTTCGCCAACGTTGTATCTCTCTGTAGCGCAAGATCTTGTGTTGCAATCGCCTGCTTTTTTACTCGGTTTCCGGTGGATTGGCCCGCTGGTTGCGTCAGAGGGAAACATCGACGACGACGCGACGTCGACGACGGAGGCAAATCGATGAGTCGGTCATACCTGACGATGCCAACTATGACTGGGCGCGCCAATTAAGCATGGCCCAGCGCTCTCTTGCCCCCGAGAGGACCGTTCATCCGCCGAAGGGAAGCACGAAGCATGAACCTCCCCGCCCGAATTGGAACAACGTCCTCACGCCCACAATCCGCGTTGTCGCGCGCACTCGTACATTTGCCGGAGTCGGCGCTGGCCGAGCCAGTCATTCGGTTGGCAACCGACATTGCTCGGCGACAGCGCACCCATTTGCGCGGGTTGACGATCGTAGATATGAAGAACTTGAGCGAGGCCGCGTCGTCCTGCGAGGGGGCGGCGTATGCCGTGTACGAATTCCGCCGCATCGAATTGGCGCACTTTCGCAGAAAACGTGTTCGCGCGTCGTTTTCGGACGCCTGCCTCCGTAGTGGCCTCGACTTCGATCTGCGGGCGATGCAGGGCGAGACGATCGACGTCTTGGCGACCGAGGCACGGTATCACGACCTGTTGCTCGCTGCTATCGCTACTGATGCGCATGCCGGGCCAGGGGAATGGACTCCCGCGGGAATTGTCGATCTCGCACTCAGGGCAACCTCACCAGTGCTCGCGCTGCGGGCGGATAATCATGCGCATGGCCGCGTCCTGATGGTCGACGATGGCACGCAGGCTGCCGGACAGGCGATTAGCTCATTCCTGAATCAACGGATATTCACCAAGGCGACCATACGTCTGCTCGCGGTTCAATCAAGCGAGAGCGAAGCCAAGGCGCTCATGCGGCAGAGTGTCGACTACGTCGGCAGCAGAATTGACGGATTCGAGACCGGATTCGTTGTTGGATGCAGCGAAAAGATAGTTCCCGCCTTTGCCAGCGGATGGGAGGCCGACCTCGTCGTGCTAGGTGCCCAACGTCGGTCGCTGGTGAGAAACCTGTTGTTTGGCGAGACCGTCCGGAACATTCTCGGCAAAGCGGCCTGTTCACTTTATCTGTCTCGTTGACCCAATACGCCACCACCACTCGATAGCAGAGCGATACGACATATGGAACGAAGAGACTTTTGGAACGAGGTGCTCACGATCCACGGATCGGTGTCGCCATACATTCGCCAGCGTGTGTTGGTCTTTGCCGTTTGGGCGCTAATCGTCTGGTGTATCGCGGCGTATACAAAGATCGAAACCAGCCTTGGTGTGGCCCACTACGAGATCGTTGGCGTCGT
>JAGRIN010000508.1 GCA_020443245.1 Pseudomonadales bacterium | reverse complement strand
TGCGACGTGATAGCCGGTGGCCTGCACCGCCTCAAGCGGGAACTCGCTGTCCTGCACTTTTGTCTCCTGTAGGCACAAGACGTCAGGCTTGTTCGCGGCGAGCCAGTCGGAAAGCGATTCGATGCGGGAACGGATAGAGTTGATGTTGTAGGTGGCGATCTTCATGACGACACAACAGTCAACATTCAACAGTCAACTTTCAACGCTCAAATGAGGACGCATCGAATTTGAAGGTCGGGACCGACGTCCCAGTCGGTCCGCAGAGACAGAAGAAGAAGGGGCGCGGCAAAGCCTGTCATTGACGGCACGGCCGGCCCCTCCGGAATGGTTCGCGGGAAAATGGCGATCAGCCTATTTCGCGATCGCCTTTGCGTTGCGAACCAGCTTCAGGAACTCGGCCCGGTAGCCGTTACGATCGGAACCGAGTGATCCCTGTGCGAGATCAATGACGTCATCATAGGTGTATCCTGTAACGAAAGGAGATTCGCGCAGGAGCTGCCCGAAGGCTGCGACGGATGCGGCGAACCGGAAGTCAGTCGAAGGAACGACTTCCCCGACCAGCGCTCCTTCGACCAGCGGATACTCCACCTTCGTCGAGGTGTCGCCGTCCGGCAGCTTGTAGCGCAGTTTCAGCGTGAGCCACTCGCCCGCCGCGGCCGACGGCGCCGTCTCGCTCTGGTATTTGAGTGCATCGACCGGTGGCACGTCATCCATTCCCTGCCCGGCCGGCACCAGTTCGTAAAACGCGGTCACCGTATGGCCCGCGCCGATCTCGCCGGCATCTACCTTGTCGTTATTGAAGTCTTCCTTCTTGAGCATCCGGTTCTCGTAACCGATCAGCCGGTAGCCGGCCACCATCGCCGGGTTGAACTCGACCTGGATCTTAACGTCCTTGGCGATCGTCACCAGCGTACCGGTCATCTGGTCGACCAGCACCTTGCGCGCCTCGCTGAAGTCGTCGATGTAGGCATACATGCCGTTGCCCTTGTTCGACAGATCTTCCAGCGTGGAATCCTTGTAGTTGCCCATGCCGAACCCGAGCACGTTGAGAAAGATCCCCGTCTTTGCCTTCTCTTCGATCAGGCGAACGAGGTCACCGGGCTGGGTCATGCCAACGTTGAAATCGCCGTCGGTGCAAAGGATCACGCGATTGACGGCTTCCGCGTCGAAATTCTCCTGCGCGGTCTTGTAGGCCAGTTCGATACCGGCCCCGCCGGCCGTGCTGCCGCCTGCCTGAAGCCGCTCGATCGCATCGAGTATTGCCTGCGGATCATTGCCGCTCGTCGGCGGCAGGACGATGCCTGCTGCACCGGCGTAGACGACGATCGACACGCGGTCGCGTTGATCAAGCTGGTTTACCAGAACATTCATGGCGCGTTTCACCAGCGGCAGCTTGTTCGGCGCATTCATGGATCCCGACACGTCGAGCAGGAACACCAGGTTCAGCGGCGGGCGCGAACCGGCGTCGAGTTCCTTGCCCTTCAGCCCGATACGAACGAGACGGTTCGAGGCATTCCACGGGCACGGAGCAATCTCCATGTGCGCGGCAAACGGATGTGCATCGTGCGGCGGCGCATAATCGTACGGGA
>JAGRIN010000507.1 GCA_020443245.1 Pseudomonadales bacterium | reverse complement strand
CCGGTCCTTGTAGGAGACCTCGCAGTCTTCGTCTGATTCGAAGAACAGCATCTGCGCGACGCCCTCGTTCGCGTAGATCTTGGCCGGCAACGTGGTGGTGTTCGAGAACTCGAGCGTCACATGGCCTTCCCACTCTGGTTCGAGCGGCGTTACATTGACGATGATGCCACAGCGCGCATAAGTGGACTTGCCAAGACAAATCGTCAGCACATTGCGCGGGATCCGGAAGTACTCGACAGTCCGGGCGAGCGCAAACGAGTTCGGCGGAATGACGCAGACGTCGCCGCTCACGTCGACAAAGCTGTTCTCATCGAAGGCCTTGGGGTCGACGGTCGCGGACCGGATGTTCGTGAACACCTTGAACTCGCTCGCGCAACGCACATCGTAGCCGTAGCTCGACGTGCCGTACGAGATGAGCCGGCGACCGTCTTCGGCATTGCGGACCTGCCCGGCCTCAAATGGCTCAATCATGCCGTGGGATTTCGCCATTTCGCGAATCCAGCGATCGGACTTGATGGACACCGGGCTACCTCCCGTCAGAAAACGCTGGATGTTACTTATCCGCCGGGGCGCGATCAATCATCGAGCATTTTGATTGTCGGTCCGCTCGCCCGTCCTGCCTTGAGATTGGCGATCACCGCTTGCGCAATGTCGCGGAACCGCCGGCTCGACTCGCCTTCGGGCTCGGACACAAGGGGCGGCTTGCCGCCATCGGACTGTTCCCGAATGGACAGCGAGAGCGGCAGCTGGCCAAGCAGCGGCACGTCATATTCGCGCGCAATGCGGTCGCCGCCACCGGCGCCGAAGATGGCTTCCTCATGCCCACAGTTGGAACAGACATGGGTGCTCATGTTCTCGACAATACCAATCACGGGCACTTCGACCTTGCGGAACATCTCGATGGCCTTGCGGGCATCGAGCAGGGCAATGTCCTGCGGTGTGGTCACGACTACGGCACCATCCATGGGGACGCGCTGTGCAATCGTAAGCTGGATATCGCCAGTACCGGGTGGGTAGTCGATAACGAGTACGTCGACATCTTCCCACGCTGTCTGTGTAAGGAGTTGCTGGAGCGCACCGCTCGCCATGGGTCCGCGCCAGACCGCCGGGGTCCTGTCTCCTGCGACGAAACCCATCGACATGAGCTGGATTCCGTGGGCGACGATGGGTACAAGTAGTTCGTCCTCGACGTCGGGCCGCGTGCCCTCGGGAACGCCGAACATCAGGCCCTGGCTTGGACCGTAAATGTCGGCATCGAGCAGCGCGACGTTCAGGCCTTCTGCCTTCAGCGCGAGCGCGAGGTTGGCGGACACGGTGGATTTGCCCACACCTCCCTTGCCGCTTGCGACGGCAATGATGTGTTTGATGCCGGGCAGGTCGAATGCCTGCATTGCACTCATGGGTATTGCTCCGCTTGCGTGGGGGCGCCATTTAAACGCAAACACCGGGTGATGACTACCATCGCAACGACAACACGTCTTTGCGCGAATCGATAGGCGCTTCTACGATTGATTGTGGTTCTGCCCAGCAGCATGTTCGCGGCGGGTCCGGGTGTTGCCTCTGGAGGCGATAGGCACAGGGATGTGACGGGACCGGGCCATGG
>JAGRIN010000506.1 GCA_020443245.1 Pseudomonadales bacterium | reverse complement strand
AGGCGGATCATCTCGTCGAACATCGAGAAGAGATCCTTTGCGGCGTCGGTCGCACCTACGGTCTGGGGAATCACGAGATCCGGCAAACCCGTCCGGTCGGCAAGCCAGTCCGCTGCGCGCGGTGACTGATAGGCGGATCGTACGAATGCCTTGACGTTGTGCGACTTCACGACGTCAAGCAGTTCAGCGAGATGTGACGCTGTGGGCGGGAGGCCGGGTTTGGGTTCCATCTGGCCCACTTCGACGAGTCCGAGCCAGTTCTCCATGTAGACCCACGAGGCGTGGTGCACGACGATCTGCATGCCTTTGAGAGAGGCGGCTTCTGCTTCCCAGCGAGCAACCGCCTCGTCCCAGCGCGACTTGAAGGCGTCGTGGCGGGACTGGTAGAAGTCGGCGTTGGCCGGGTCCAGAGACTTGAGCCGCGCCGACAGTGTGTCCGCCACCTTGCCGATGTTGCGTGCGTCGGTCTGGAAGTGCGGGTTGCCGTAAGGGTGTATGTCGCCCGCCGCGCGGTCTGCTGTGCCGGGCACGTCGAGCATGGTCACGGACTGGGACGCATCGAGGAACCCGTCTGTACCGACGTTCACCTTGCCATTGCCGGACTGGCGGAGAAGCACGGGCAGCCAGCCGATCTCGAGGTTGGCGCCGCTGCAAACCACAAGGTCAGCGCGACGTACCCGTGCGATCAGGCTTGGACGAGCCTGGATGAAGTGCGGATCCTGGAAGGGCGTGGTGGCGGCATACGCTTCGATTTTGTCACCGCCGAGTTCACCGGCAAGGGCCGCCCACTCGGGTTCGCAGGCGAATATGTTGAGCTTCGCGAAGGCCGACGCGCTGGTGAGCAGGCACGCCGCCGCGAGAATGATCGAATTGAATTTCATGAAGATCTCCTTGGGTGATGGCCGGCTCAAAATGTGTGAGCGCCATGCGCGCCAATGCTGACGATGTATTGAAGGATCACCTGGCTGTCGGCGGTCGGGTTGGACTCATCGCGTGTGAACTGCAGGCGCAGGGTCGAGAATTCGCTGTTGGAGAAATCGACCATGGCGGTTATACGTTTCGGCTTGAAGCCGGTCGGGTCCAGTACGGTGGGCGTTGTGATGCCCGTCACCGTGTTGTCCGAGTCCATCGCGTCGTAACGTACGCCGACACTCCACTGGGGATGGAAGCGATAGTCGCCTTCGATGTAATAGCCTTTCTGGTCGCTGTTGTAGGTACCGGCTTCGGGTGACAGATCGACAGAACCGTCTTCGGATCGTGACAGGTATTCAGCTGTCAGGCGTAAATTGCGGCTTCTCGGGTTGCCGTTCGGTGCCCATTTCCACACGCCTGCCAGCACCCACGTGTCGCTCTTGCCGGTAAACAGCGGATCGATGCCGGTCTCGTCAGCCGTACCGCCGCTCGGGCGCGCGGTCGCATCGGATCGGATGTACGACGCGCTCGCGATCCAGCTGTTGCTGTAGCCGACGTCGCCGCCGAACTTTGCAAACAAGGTTTTGGTGCCGACACCGTTATTCGAGGCACCTGCCCCTGGAAAGCTGTTGCCTGAAAGGAGTTCCGCACCCAACTGAATGTACAGGATCGTCGGCGCCGTCCACGTCAACTGGAC
>JAGRIN010000505.1 GCA_020443245.1 Pseudomonadales bacterium | reverse complement strand
CATATACCATCGTTCCCTATTCACGTTCTCGCCTGCCGGATTTGCTCGGGCTGGTTTCCAGGAACGCGCGTGACCGCTGGCCACTCGTCGGCTACCTGATGAACAGCGATGTGGCCTGGCAGCTGCCCGGCTCCGCGCCAAAAGAAAACATCCGGCTTTGGTACGACGATCAGGGACTCGCTGCTTACGCGTGGTTCCAGCCCAACTCGCCGGTGACATTCGACGTGCGCTGCGACATCGACGTCGACAGCACGCTCGGCATCGAAGCAGTCGACTGGATCGTCCAGCGCACGCGAGAATTTCCACGCTGTGAACCATGGCTCGTGCCGCTCACTTCGATGGCGCAATGGGAGCAGGCGCTGACCGAGGAGCGCATCAACCTGCCATCGCCTGAATGGAGCGTACAGATTTTCTCGATGGACACAGACGCGCCGCGAAATGCATTGCTCGAACGACTCGGTTTTGAGCCGACCGCACACTTCGAGTTCAAGTTGACCCGTTCACTCGAGAAGACGATCCCGGCGCCCGCGTTGCCAAACGGTGTGCGCCTGCGCCACGTTGAGCCTCCGGATTTTGAAGAGCGCGTCGCCACGCACCGCGACGCCTGGTTCAAGTCCGGCTTCACGATGGATCGTTACCTGCGCGTTCGCGCCATTCCCGAATTCGTGCCCGAGCTCGATATCGTGGCCGAGGACCAGAACGGCACGTTTGGAAGCTACTGCATCGGGTGGGTCGACCACGACATGGGCGTCGGCTCGTTCGAACCGGTCGGGACGCGACCGGCGTATCGGCGGATGGGCCTCGGGCAGGCAGTGAACTACGAGGGCCTCCGGCGCATGAAAGCGATGGGCATGCACAGCGCGAAGATCGGCACTGCGGGCTTCAACGATCGCGCATTTGGGCTCTACACAAGCTGCGGGTTCGAACTGGTCGACAAGGAGCGAACCTGGCTTAAGCGGATAGGATGAGCGTTACTGGATGGCCGAAGGACGTCCGCCGCCTTTGTCCACATAGGGAAGATGTTCTGCCGGACTCTTGCCGCTCGGCTGCATCTGGCGATACAGGCCTTCCTTGAATATGCGGTAGCCGGCGAGTCGCTCTTCGTTCACGACCGGCTTCACCCGGTCGTCGAGGTCGTCGAACATGAGCCGCACCCGCCGAGCCAGCCTGCGCTCGAGGTTGGGCGCGGGACGTCTCGCCTCGTTCTGGACCTTCTGGTGCACGTCCGCCGTGAACTGTTTGATGATACCGCCGAACTTCGCTTTCTCTTCATCGCTCAGGTTCATGAGACCGAAGCCGGCCGCCATGATGACGTTGGGTTCCGCATTCTCCAGCGGCTCCGGGAGCGCGTCGTCCGCGAGCGCGGACAAGCCCAGCACCGAAAGTAGTATTCCAAGGATGAGTCTCACTTTGCCCCCTCTATTGTCGATCGAATACACATCGATCGAAATTGAACGCAGGGAAAAGCGTACCTCGACGAGGCAGCGCTGACAAACGCTTCCCTTGGGAGGGGCTCTGGTTTGGATGTGACGGAAAAAGTGATTTAGCTGGTCGGGATGGCGAGATTTGAACTCACGACCCCTGCCTCCCGAAGACAGTGCTCTACCAGGCTG
>JAGRIN010000504.1 GCA_020443245.1 Pseudomonadales bacterium | reverse complement strand
GGATGCCTCCGCGACCAGCCACGCTGCCGCGAGGCATGCGGGTCTGGTCCTCCCAATACTCCGGGATCTCAGCGTAGTAACCGACGTTCAGGTCACCGATGCCGAGGCCCTTCTTTGTTGGCTTCGCGCGCGTGCCCCACTGGTGGGTTCGACCCATCCATCCCAGCTTTGGCGTGGGCACGTCGATGTCGGAGAAGTCTTTGGTGCGTCGTTCGAGTGCTCGTTCCTTGCTTTCCCGGCTCATGTCAGGCGGCCATCTGCGCGTATTTCTTGAGTTCGGGATTGGCCCGACCGTTTTCGAACCGCTCACCGAATCCGGCAGACTTCACGCGTTGCATGTACTCGTTGATCTGGCGTCGCCGAATGGCGAGCAGCTTACGATAGCCTTCATCGAAGTTGGCCTGGCCACCTCCGAGCAGGATTGCGAGCGCTTCGCTCGATGCGGTCTGTTGGGCGGCCGGGTTTTGTTGGCCAGCCAAGAGGTTCCGCTCGCTCTCGTCCAGGTAGCAGTGAATCTCTTCCTTGCGTTCCGGCGCGGTGTCCGCGATGTAGCGCATGTGCATCACACCGAATGCGACATGGCGTGCTTCGTCTTGCGCACAGAGCCGATAGATGCGTTTTTCCGCCTCGTTATAGGCCATGAGTTCGCCCATGCGGAAGATGGAGAGTACGGCGCCTTCCCCTGAGATATGGAGCCTGGACGACATCTCGGTAAAGTCGCGCGACATGTCGATGCTGCCGACGATGCCTGCGGTACCGCCGCTGCGTGCAAGGAGACCACCACCATTTGCGAGCGCTCGCTTGCGGAAAACGTCCATATGCCGCGACTCGTCCATGATCTGGGCAAGCAACGTCATGCGTGGTTCGTAATAGTCCGGTGTCGTCTTGGCAATCCACTTGGCCGGTACGTCGCCGGCGACAAATTCAACTTCCGTCAGGAAAGTGGCAAGTTGGCATTGCGCCTGTTCAACGTCGTCAGGAAGTGGCTTGATGGTTTCCCACGGGATGTCGGTTGCGGAACTCCACTGGCGATTCTGCGCTTCCTCGTAGAGCAGGGCAGCGTTTTCAAGCCATACGTCCTGCTTGTCGCGAATCTCGTAACCGCCAACCCGGAACGCATCAGGCCGTTTCCCGGCTCCGCGGGGTCGACCAGTGAGATTGTCGCTGTGTTCGGGCGCCTCACCGTAAGTGCCGACCTGGATGTCAGCAAGCGAGAGTCCGTTCTTGCCCGGACTGGCTTTCATGCCCCATTCGCCGAGTTGCTGGAGCCACCCGAGGTCCAGTTCGGCGTCTTCTTCCTCCGCCTTCACAACCGCATTCATAGGCGATGCCCTCTGTTCCGCGCGAGAATTACTCGTAAATTACTGGCTTTTGACAGGTCGGTGCAAGCGCAATTTCATCAATCGTGCGCCTTATGATGTCATTTTGTCTTTAATGGAAACGGTGTCTTGAGTGTGCCCGCCGCGTTCAAGGGCACTCGGACGCCTGCGCGAAGAACCACATTGGTGGTTGGTCGCCGCCGTAGTCGCGCCGCACCATACAAGAGACGTTGCCGAACTCGTCAACGCGTCGTACGGTCAGGTTGCCTTCGGCGTTGATTCTCGAGGAAACCTC
>JAGRIN010000503.1 GCA_020443245.1 Pseudomonadales bacterium | reverse complement strand
GTACGGACGATGCGCGTGAGGGAATGGTTTCGTTTGCAGAGAAGCGTGAGGCGGAGTTCAAAGGGCGATAGAGCGGGGCGGTCCGTGTTCATGTCGGCGGCAGCGGTGGAAGCGTACGCCGAGATCCTTCGACTCCGGTTGCTCCGCAACCTCCGCTCAGGACGACAACGCTGACCGCGCAACGCAAGGTCATCCTGACCGGAGTGCGCAAAGGCGCACGGAGCGGAAGGACCTCAACGCCAAACCAATGTCGTCCTGAGCGAAGTCGAAGGACCTCTGCTCCGCAGCCACGACAACGCCCCTCGAAGGAAACAACATGATCACCATCTACCCCGCCACCCAAATCATCACCATGAACCCCTCAAACCCCACCGCCACCCACATTGCGGTTCGGGATGGCATGATTCTCGGCGTTGGGTCGCTGGACGAGGTGGCAGGCTGGGGTGACTACGAACTTGACGAGACCTTCGCGGACAAGTTCATCGTTCCCGGCTTCGTCGAAGCACACGCCCACGTTATGGCCGGCGGCATGTTGCAGCATCCGTACATGGGCTATTACGACCGCCCGCTCCCTGACGGCAGCATTGCACCAGGCATTCGCTCGTATGAAGCCCTCATCGAAGCGCTCACCCAAATCCACGCGAAGATGGAAGACGCCGAGCAGGCCCTGGTCGCCGTCGGTTTTGACCCGATCTACTTCCCGGACCAGCCACGGCTGACGCGCCATCATCTCGACAAGGTGTCGAACACGCGGCCGATTTATCTCTACCACGCGAGTGGTCACCTTGCGACGGCCAACACCGCGATGCTTGCGCTGAACAACGTAACCAAAGACCTGAAGGTCGCCGGCCTCGGACGTGACGCCCAGGGCGAGCTCGACGGCGAACTGCGTGAACCCGCGGCAATGTCACTCTGTCGCACCGCGTATCGTGAGATCCAGCTTGCCAACGCAAGCGAGCAGGCCATGCGCGACTTCGCGGCGCTCGCGAGAAACGTCGGCATTACGACCTGCACCGATCTCGCCGGCGCGTCGGTACTCTCATCGAACATCGAGGCACTTTGGCAAAGCGTCACCGCCGAAGATGATTACCCTTTGCGTGTCGCGCAGTACAACATTGCCGCGATGCCCGGCGCTTCGGCAGACTTCGCAACACTCGCGGACCAGTTCGTCGCGCTCCGCGCGCAGGAAACCGAACGCCTGCGGTACCCCGGCGTGAAGTTCATCCTCGACGGTTCCATACAGGGATTCAGCGCGCTGCTGAACCCGCCCGGATACTTCCGCGGCGAGGATCATGGCCAACTGCTCGCCGTGCCGGACCAACTCGTGGACTGGCTGTTGCCATTCCACAAGGCCGGTCTCAGCATCCACATGCACTGCAACGGCAACAAGACCCAGGACCTCGCGATCGAGACGATCGAGGCGATGCTGAAAATATCCCCGGCGCCGGATCACCGCCACACCATCACCCACGCGCAACTGACGACCCAGGCACAGCTTCGTAAGATGGCGAAGCTCGGGCTATGCGTGAACTTCTTCACCAACCACATCTGGTACTGGGGCGACCAGCACTACGAGATCACCGTTGGGCCCGAACGCGCCAACGCCCTCGAACCATG
>JAGRIN010000502.1 GCA_020443245.1 Pseudomonadales bacterium | reverse complement strand
GCGAAGCGTTCGATCGCCTGCAAGTGAAAGTCGATGCGGTGGGGCGCAAGATCTCGCTGATTCGCAAATCTGCCGAGGACGTCTGAGCACCTGCCCGGGTGGGTCATCAGCGACGCTTTCAGCCTGCCAGCCAGTCCGGATTGAAGGTCTTGCCCTGCTCACCCTTGCTGTCGGGACCCATCAGGTACAGATAGAGCGGCATCAGTTCCGCCGGGGTCTTCAGCGTCAGGGGGTCTTCCTGCGGGAAGGCGGCGGCGCGCATCCTGGTTCGCGTGCCGCCAGGGTTCAGGATGTTGACGCGAATGCTCGATGTGTTGGCCATCTCCAGGGCCAGCAGCTTGGCCAGGCCTTCCATGGCGTATTTCGATACCGAGTACGCGCCCCAATAGGCGCGAGGTTTTGCGCCCACGCCGGAAGAAGTGAATATGATCCTGGCGTCAGGTGACTTTCTGAGGGTGGCTATCATCACGCGCGTCAGCAGAAACACCGAGTTGAGGTTCACCTGCATCACCTGCATCCACTCGTTGGGATCATAGGTCTCGAATGGCATGAGTTTGCCCAGGATGGCGGCGTTGTGCAGGAGTCCGTCCAGGCGACCGTAGCGATCGTTGATGACGTCGGCGAGTTCGAGCATCGGTGCGGCGGACGTCTGCACGAGATCCATCGGCGCGATTCCGGGTTCCGGACCGCCGCTCTCGACGATCTCGTCATACAGCGACTCGAGTTTCGAGACGGTGCGTCCCAACAGGATGACGGTGGCGCCGTGTCGGGCATAGCTCTTCGCGGCAGTCCTGCCGATACCGTCGCCGGCGCCGGTTACCAGGATAACGCGGTCTTTGAGCAGGTCGGGAGCGGGTTCGTACTTCATCGTCCGGTTCCAAACAAAACGACCTTGACGGAGCGCACCAGGATCGAGATGTCGAGCAAAAGTGAATAATTCTTGATGTAGAAAAGATCGTACTGAAGTTTCTCTTTGGCGTCTGCCTGCGAGTCACCGTAGCCGTACATGACCTGCGCCCAGCCTGTAATACCCGGCTTAACGATGTGCCTGAGATTGTAGTAGGGAATCTCGCGCTGGAGCGCGGAAGTGAATTCGGGCCGCTCCGGGCGCGGGCCGATGAAACTCATATCCCCGACAAGGACATTCCACAGTTGCGGCAATTCATCGAGACGAAACTTCCGCAGGATCCGGCCAAGGCGCGTAACACGCGGGTCGCCCCGGGATGCGAACTGCGCGCCGCCGGCTTCGGCATCGACGACCATGGTGCGGAACTTGTAGACAGTAAATCGTCGACCGTTCTCGCCGGTTCGTGTCTGCCGGTAGAGAATCGGGAAACCTGAGGTGACAAGGACCATGGCAGCGACCAGGAGCATGAGCGGTGCTGCGACGATCGCGCCAACGAGCGATATCAGGATGTCGATGTAGCGCTTGAAGCGCAGCCCGATAGGGTTGTGTATGAGTTCGAAGCCGTGCGCCATCGCAAGCCACTGCCGGTTCAGGTGGAACACCGGCAGGCGTGCGAGGTACTTCTCGTAAAAATCGGAGAGCGTATAGATGCGGACGCCGCTGATGCGAACGTCCATCAACCGGTCGATGAGCGTTGGCGAGAGTTCCTCCGGCGCCGGCACGATGAT
>JAGRIN010000501.1 GCA_020443245.1 Pseudomonadales bacterium | reverse complement strand
ATCTTCGCCATATCCCGACTGCGACAGTAGATGCTGTCGAAAAAGCCAGATGACCACTTTCGGGCTGCGGTAGCCGACTGTGAGTTCGCCATCGACGACGTCCGACGCGATATCGCGCATCACATAGGAGGGCGCGTGGATCGTCAGCCCCTCACGCTCGCGCTGGATAATCTTGAGGATGCCCGGGCCCATGAAACGGACCGAGTCGAATCCCTGGATCTCACGAACCTCGACGGTCATGCATCGTCTCCGGAGATCTTCTTCAGTTCACGCTGGAGTTCAAACTTCGACGACGTCACGTAGGATTCCATCGAACGCAGCCGTACCTCGATGTCGGAGAACTTCTCCTTCGCGGTTCGGAACGCGTCCGTGTTATTCATCTCGCGCACTGTCGCTCGCCTTGGCGGTTGTTGCCCGGGCCGCCTCGCCGTACTGCCGGGTTGCTCTTCCACGACTTCCTCGTATTCAGGTTCATCGAAACGGTCGGACACACGTCGGTAATACGGCTTGTCATCCATCAGGAAGTAGGTGATGAAATAGACAGGAACGGTGACGGAGGGGATGAAGACCAGCCCGAGTACCGCAACCAGGCGAATCTTCCACGTCTCGATATCGAGATAGTCAGCGAGTCCGGCGCACACTCCCGAGACCTTGCGGTTTTCCTTGTCCCGATACAGCCCGCGACCAGAGCGCAGGATCCCGCCGATCGAACGTCCTGCGCGGCGGCGTCTACGGGCTGCGCGACGCCGCGAAGTGCTCCTTTGCCCGGCGCGCGCCAGCGCCTCGGCATCGTCAGCCGCCCGCCGCGCACGATCTGCTTCGGCGCGGGCACGACGAGCCTGCTGCTGGGTGGAACGGGCATCGGATTCGCCCGACCCGGCACTGCTGCCGTCACCATAAACGCTGTCGTCGTCGTATTCGTCGCCAAAGTACCTGCGCGACTTGTCTTCAAACCACCGTTCCGCCTTCTTTTCCCATTTGGAAGTGAAGTCGTCGACATAGTCCTCGAACGAGCGCTCGTCGTCGCGCCGATGGCGATAGCGCGCACGCTCCGCCAACTTTTCGGCACGCTCCGCGGCACGCCTGGCCTGCTCGGCCTTCCTGTTGGCTCGCTGTTCGGCCCGCTCCGCCAATCGCCTGGCTCGTCGCGCCGCCCGCTCTGCGTCTCTTTGATCCTGGTCAGACCTGCTCACGATCTTTGTTCCCTCAGCTTCGAAGGTTAGCCCGCGCTGCTCTGTTTCTCCCGCCAGCCGGGACTCTCGACATCGAGGATGGCTTCCAGCGTCTCGATACGAGCCGCCATCCGGTTTGCCACTTCGATCATTTCGTTGAGTTCGGCACGTTCGCGGCTGGTCAGCCCGTTCACGGCGTTGGCCTTGGTGCGATAGTGAAACACGATCCAGATCGGTGCCACCACGACCAGGAAGACAACGACCGGGACAAATACCGCGACAATAATGCCATCCATTACATCACCCCTTATGCGACAGACGTGCGCGCCCGCGGCGCGCCTTACTCACCAGCCCCGGTGTCCCGACTGCCCTGACCCATGCGAGCCTTGAGGCGCGCGAGTTCTTCATCCACACGCTCATCGGCCTCGAGTTCGCCGATTTCATCGGCCAAGGTCCTGCGACCAA
>JAGRIN010000500.1 GCA_020443245.1 Pseudomonadales bacterium | reverse complement strand
CGCACGGCGTCCCGAACATCATGTGCATGAAATTGGCGGTGTAATCGAGGTCGTTGCGCGGATACATGAACGGTTCGCCGACGTGGTACTTGTAGGCCATGGCGACGATCGTCGGCAACTTGGCGACAATCCGGTTGAAACTGATGTTCTGGTGCTCGAGATCGGAGAAATCCTCGGCCTCGTGGTAGAACGCCGACAGGGCACCAACGACGCCGACCAGAATCGCCATCGGGTGCGCATCGCGACGGAAGCCCTGATAGAACTTCACCAATTGCTCGTGCACCATGGTGTGCCGCTTGATGTTCTTCTCGAAGCCGACTTTCTCGGCCGTGGTCGGCAACTCGCCGTTCCACAAGAGATACGCGACCTCGAGGAAATTGCAGCTCGCGGCCAGTTGCTCGATGGGATAGCCGCGATAAAGAAGTTCGCCCTTGTCGCCGTCGATGAAGGTGATCTTCGAGCGGCAGCTTGCGGTCGAAAGGTAACCGGAGTCGTAGGTGAATAACCCGGTCTTGGCACCCAGGGTACGGATGTCGATGCAATCA
Source organism: Pseudomonadales bacterium (assembly GCA_020443245.1). Taxonomy (GTDB): domain Bacteria; phylum Pseudomonadota; class Gammaproteobacteria; order Pseudomonadales; family Azotimanducaceae; genus JANQJA01. The sequence goes on along the minus strand of JAGRIN010000500.1, from coordinate 1,100 downwards.
TTGCCGTGGGTAGGCGTCATGATCGGGAACTCGACGGGATCCCGCCCTTCGATACTGAGAATTGCTTTACGTTCGGTGGTCATTGCTCTATCCCCGTTCAGGTTTTTGATGGCACAGCTGCAAACTCGAAACTGCCAGACTATGGCAGCTCCCTTACTTGACTCTTACGCGGCGCAACAGCGCAACGACTTCGGCCTGCGTGGCATCGGCGCACTCGCGGCTGCCATTGATCAGCGGCCACAACTCCAGATCCTCCATGTCGGCCAGAGTGACAAACGCCTCCGCCTGGCGGGCATCGAGCCGTGCATAGTGCTGGTCGAGAAACTCGCCAAGCAACAGGTCCATCTCGAGCATCGCGCGGCGAGTACAACGCCAGCGCAGGCGGTTGAGCTTTTCGCGTTCGTCCATCAGATCGCGCGACGCACCATCATTTCCTTGATCTTGCCGATCGCATGTGTCGGGTTCAGATTCTTCGGACAGACGTCAACGCAGTTCATGATCGAATGGCAGCGGAACAAGCGATAGGGATCCTCGAGATCGTCGAGCCGTTCGTTGGTCGCCTGGTCGCGGGTATCGGCGATGAAACGGTAGGCATTGAGCAGACCGGCCGGGCCGACAAACTTGTCCGGATTCCACCAGAACGACGGGCATGAGGTCGAGCAACAGGCACAGAGGATGCACTCGTAGAGGCCGTTAAGTTCGTCGCGCTCCTCCGGCGATTGCAGGCGCTCACGCTCGGGCCGCGGTCCCTCGTTGATCAGGTAGGGCTTTACCGAGTGGTACTGCTTGAAAAACTGCGTCATATCGACGATCAGGTCACGAATCACCGGCAGACCCGGCAAGGGCCGCAGGACGACCGGTTGCTTGAGGTCCTTGATGTCGGTGAGGCAGGCCAGACCGTTCTTGCCATTGATATTCATCGCGTCCGAGCCGCAGATCCCCTCGCGGCAGGAGCGGCGGTAGGACAGCGTATCGTCGTTCGCCTTCAGACGGGTGAGGATGTCGAGCAACTTGCGGTCGATAGCGAAATCGACCTCGACCGACATGTCCTGCATGTAGGGTGCGTCGTCCTTGTCGGGATCGTAGCGGTAAATCTTGAA
>JAGRIN010000499.1 GCA_020443245.1 Pseudomonadales bacterium | reverse complement strand
TCAGGTCGTCCGGATTGGAAATTTCCGGATGACGGTTCGGGCTGATCGAATCCTGGCCGACCGCGATGCCGCGGATGCGGGATATCTCATCGGTAACCTTTGCGCCCGGCAGGATGCCGCCCTTACCCGGCTTGGCACCCTGGCTCAATTTCAACTCGAACATTTTGACGGTCGGGATAGCGGCAAGCGCGCGCAGGCGATCGTCGGAAAGGCGTCCTTGCTCATCGCGCACACCGTACTTGGCCGTGCCGACCTGAACGACGAGGTCCGCGCCGCCTTCGAGGTGCCAAGGCGACAACCCACCTTCACCGGTGTTGAGCCAGCAGCCCGCCATCTTGGCGCCATGGGAGAGTGCGAGCACAGCCGGTTTGGAGATCGCGCCGTAGCTCATCCCCGATATGTTGAAGATCGATGCTTTCTCGTAAGGCTCGCGGCAATAAGGCCCGATGAGCAACGCTTCCGGTTCGGCTGCGTCCGATTCGAGTGTCGGGAACGGCGTGTTGACGAAGATAAAGCTGCCCGCCTCTCCCAACCCGCGAGTCGAGCCGAACGGCACGGTGCTGTCAACGTTCTTCGCGGCCCGATAGACCCAGGAACGTTGCGCGCGATTAAACGGCAGCTCTTCGCGGTCCATCGCAAAGAAGTACTGCCGGAAAAACTCACCCAGGTTCTCGAACAGGTACCGGAATCGTCCCAGCACCGGGTAGTTGCGACGAATCGAGTGCGACGACTGCGTCACGTCGATGATGTAGAGCGTCGCGATGGTAATGACAATGGCACCGACGATCGACGCGAACACGATGACCGCGAGATCGGAAAACCAGTTCATCGACGGCACAGCCATTACCTGCCTGCATAAAGTTCCTGTGGTGTACAGGTAACGACACGGCAGTGAATAACTTTAGCCGCCGAGGTCCTTCGCTTGTGCTCAGGACGACGATGGCACCGCAGGGGACCTTCGCTGCGGTCAGGATGGCAAGATGACGCAGCGGCGCCCCCTCATGTACCATCGAAGCATTGTGACTGTGACCTGAGAGGGAAAGATGTCTGACGAAGACCTGGAACTTGACGTCGCGATTGTGGGTGCCGGTTTCTCCGGCATGTACATGCTGTATCGCCTGCGAGACCTGATGCACCTCAATGTGCGCGTATTCGAAGCAGGGGACGGCGTCGGCGGCACCTGGTACTGGAACCGGTATCCCGGCGCGCGCTGTGATTCCGAGAGCTGGTACTACTCCTACTCGTTCTCCGACGAGCTGCAGCAGGAATGGGAGTGGTCGAGCCGCTATCCACCGCAACCCGAAATCCTCGAATACCTGAATCACGTTGCCGACCGGTTCGAACTGCGCCCGGACATCCAGTTCAACACCCGGATCGAGAAGTGCGACTTCGACGACAAGACGGATCACTGGACACTCACGACAGAATCCGGCCAGCGCATCCGCGCGCAATACGTGGTCGCGGCGACGGGTTGCCTTTCATTCCGCAACACGCCGGACTTCAAGGGCATCGAGTCGTTCAAAGGTAACTGGTACCACACCGGCGCATGGCCGCACGAAGGCGTGGACTTCACCGGCAAGCGCGTCGGCCTGGTCGGCACCGGGTCGACCGGCATCCAGGCGACTCCCGTCATCGCGGCGCAAGCGGACCACCTTTACGT
>JAGRIN010000004.1 GCA_020443245.1 Pseudomonadales bacterium | reverse complement strand
CGACGTTGAAACAGTGGTCGCATGGCGTATGGCCATCGAGCGAACCGCAGGACCGACGGCCCTCGTGTTCTCGAGGCAGAACCTGCCGCACCAGGCGCGCACCGAGGCGCAGCGCGAGGATATTGCGCGTGGCGGCTACGTGTTGCGTGACAGCGCGTCGCCGGAGGCGATTGTGATTGCCACGGGCTCCGAGGTTTCGCTTGCAGTTGCGGCGTTCGACTTGCTCGCGGCAGAAGGCATCAACGTGCGCGTCGTCTCGATGCCCAGCACCGATGTTTTCGACGCGCAGGATGCGGCGTGGCGGGAAGCGGTACTACCGGCGTCACAACGAAATCGCATTGCCGTCGAAGCAGCGCATCCGGATTACTGGAGACGTTACGTCGGGCTGGACGGCGCGGTCGTCGGCTTGTCCACGTTCGGGGAATCCGGTCCCGGTGGCGAGGTGATGAAACATTTCGGTTTTACCGCGGAAGCCGTCGCAGACGCGGTCAGGAAAATGGTGAAGCAGGCATGAAAGTGATCGATCTCAAGGACCTGTCGATAGCAGGCAAGCGCGTCCTCATCCGTGAGGATCTCAACGTGCCCGTCAAAAATGGAAAAGTGACGAGCGACGCACGTATTCGCGCGGCCTGGCCGACGATCGAGTACGCGCTCGGCGAGGGCGCCAAGGTAATGGTGATGTCGCACCTGGGCCGTCCCGAAGAAGGCAAGCCGATCGCCCTGCAACCTGAAGCGAGCATGGCGCCGGTTGCAACGTACATGGAAGAGATGTCGGGAAAGAAGATCCGTCTTGTGGACGAATATCTCGATGGGTTCGAATGGGGCGACGAGGACTTCGTCATGTTCGAGAATGTCCGCGTAAATGCCGGCGAGACCGCTGACGACGAGGCACTGTCGAAAAAACTGGCTGCGCTTTGCGACATTTTCGTCATGGATGCTTTTGGTACTGCGCACCGCGCGCAGGCCACGACGCACGGCGTCGCGCGGTTTGCACCCATCGCATGCGCCGGACCGCTCCTGACCGCTGAACTCGATGCCCTCGAGCGAGCGCTTGCAAACCCTCGTCACCCGGTCGTGGCGATCGTCGGCGGCAGCAAGGTTTCGACGAAGCTCGAAGTGCTTGAAGCGCTTTCAGCGAAAGTGGACACGCTGATTGTCGGCGGGGGGATCGCCAATACGTTCCTTGCGGCAAGCGGCAAGCCGGTCGGCAAGTCGCTGTATGAGCCGGACCTTATGGATACAGCGCGCTCGCTCGCAAGTCGCGTCGACATACCGGTGCCGACTGACGTCGTGACCGGCGTCAGCCTGGATACGACCGTCTCGGTCACCAAGGCTGCGGACGACGTGGGAGACGATGACCTGATACTCGACATCGGTCCCGGGAGCACGCAGCGGATCTGTGAGATTGTCGCCGGTGCGGCGACGATCATTTGGAATGGCCCCGTTGGCGTGTTCGAGAATCCGTCCTTTGCCGACGGCACGAAGGCGTTGACGCATGCGATTGCCGAGAGCGACGCATTCTCGCTTGCCGGCGGCGGCGACACACTGGCCGCCATCGACCTCTTTGGCGTTGCAGACAAGATATCGTACATCTCGACCGGTGGCGGCGCATTCCTCGAGTTTGTCGAAGGGAAAGTCCTGCCGGCGGTTGCGATCCTCGAGGAGAGGGCGAAGGGCTGAGACGGGGCGACGCGCCATGTTCAACGTGGACGAGTTGCTTCGCTGGCTTGACGAGAACGGGAATACCGAGGTGGCCGCGACGGACGGTCATGCCGCGCACTATCGCCAGTTTTACGGCCTGACGTTTCCGGTTTCGACCCACACGATGGTCCTGCTCGACGCCGGTCCCTTTCGCATTTTTGCGCAACACTTCGCGCGACGGGGCCGGCGGCTTGGCACCGTCTTCCTGCTTCACGGTTACCTCGACCATTCCGGCCTCCAGGCACCGACCATCGACCGGCTGCTCGACATAGGTTTCGATGTCGTGACGTTCGACCATCCAGGACATGGCCTGTCGACCGGCGATCGGGCCTCAATCGACAATTTTGACGCTTACGTCGAATGCCTGACTCGCGTCCACAGCCACTACCGTGATGTTATCGCGCCTCATGTGGTGATGGGGCACTCGCTGGGCGGCGCGATTTCGATGACGCACATGCTGAAGCACCCTGCGATGTTTCCGAAGGCCGTGCTTGTCGCGCCGCTGTTTCGGCCAAAGGCGTGGCGGATCATTCGGACCGTTCACCGGGTTGGCGGTCGTTTTTTGAAAGCGCAGCCGAGACTGTGGCGAGACAACACGCGCGATCATCACTTCCGGCACTTCATCAAGGAAGTCGACCCACTGAGTCCGCGCGCTATTCCTGTAGAGTGGGTAGGTGCGATGTTCGAGTGGGCATCCACTTTTGAAACATTGCCCCGGGTGGATGCATCCGTTCTCGTGGTGCAAGGTACAGACGATGGCACGGTCGACTGGCGCGCAAATTTGCCGATGATCCGGAGCAAGTTTGCGCGGGTCAGGATTCACATGATTCACGAAGGCCGGCATCACCTGCTCAACGAACTGGACGAGTGGCGCAGCATCGCCTGGGAACCGATCGAACCGTTTTTGAGGGAACACTTGTGACCATAGACCTGATTGCGCTGGCTCGTGTTGTCGGCGAGGAGAACCTCGTCACCGACCCTGCCGAGCTCGCCGTTTACGGAACGGATTGGACGCGGTTCTTTGAGCCGGCCCCGGGGGCCGTGGTATTTGCGCGCAGCACACAGCAGGTCATCGACCTCGTATTACATGCCAGGACGCACCGCATTGCACTCGTACCGTCGGGCGGACGGACGGGACTGTCCGGCGGCGCGGTCGCCGCCGATGGTGAGGTGGTGGTTTCCTTCGAGAAGATGGATCGGATCCTTGACTTCAACCGGACCGATTCACTCGTACGGATAGAGCCCGGAGTCGTGACGGCACGGCTGCAGTCGTGGGCGGAAGAGCAGGGACTCTTTTATCCCGTGGATTTCGCATCTGCCGGCTCGAGCGAGATCGGTGGCAACATCGCCACGAATGCCGGCGGGATCAAGGTGTTGCGCTATGGCATGACGAGGCGCTATGTCGCTGGCCTCAAGGTCGTGACCGGGGCGGGCGAACTGTTGGACCTGAACAGGGGACTCACCAAGAACGCGACAGGTTACGACTTCCGTCACCTCTTTGTTGGCAGCGAAGGGACGCTCGGGTTCATCGTAGAGGCGACGATGCAACTTGTGCCGCCACCTGGCCCCCTTGCGGTGGCACTCCTCGCAACGCCGAAGATGCAGGACGTGATGTCGATACTGGCGGCCTGGCGCGAAAAACTTCCCCTGACTGCATTCGAATTCTTTTCCGACAGGGCGCTCGCGCATGTTTTGTCACGACACGAGATGCCTCGCCCCCTCAAAGGGTCGTCTGCGTTCTATGCCCTCGTGGAGTTCGAGGGAGATCGAGAAGGTGCAATGGAAGCCTTCGAAGCCTGCGTGGAAAAGGGATGGGTGACCGACGGGGTGCTGAGCCAGAGCGAAGGGCAGCGCACCGACCTGTGGCGATATCGCGAGTACATCTCTGAATCGATTTCGCCCCACACGCCCTACAAGAACGACATCTCGGTACGGATCTCCCGCGTTCCCGCGCTGCTGGGGGAAGTCGATGCGACCGTGCAGGCGCGCTACCCCGATTTCGAGATCGTCTGGTTCGGCCATATCGGCGATGGCAACGTCCATCTCAACATCCTGAAGCCCGCCGATTGGTCGGTCAAAGACTTCAAGCGAGAATGTGAACAGGTCAGCGAGGAAGTGCTCGCCATCGTCCGGCGGTTTGAAGGCAGTATCTCGGCAGAGCATGGCGTCGGCCTGATCAAGCGTGACCAGCTCCACTTTTCGCGTTCTGAAGAAGAGATTCGACTGCTCCGTTCGGTCAAGCGTCTGTTCGACCCGGACGGGATTATGAATCCGGGAAAGCTGATCTCGCCCTGATCACCTCTTCAGCGTGCATCGGCGGCACGCCGCGTCGTCACGGCATCGGGCCCGCCGAGTATCAGCACGTCGGCGGGCCGCAACGCGAAAAGTCCGTTCGTGACAACGCCGACGATGTTGTTGATCCGTGCTTCCATCGTGCAGGGGTCCTCGATCACGAAATCGTGAACGTCCAGTATGACGTTCCCGTTGTCGGTGACGTATCCCTCGCGATAGACCGGGCGGCCGCCGAGCGCAACCAACTGGCGCGCAACCGCGCTGCGCGCCATGGGGATCACTTCTACCGGGAGGGGGAATGCACCGAGGATGTCGACGAGTTTGGAGGCATCGGCAATACAGATAAATGTTTCCGCAACCGACGCAACGATCTTCTCTCGCGTCAGCGCGCCGCCGCGGCCCTTGATGAGTTCGAGACGATGGTTCGATTCATCGGCGCCGTCGACATAGAAACCGACATCCGCGACGCCGTTCAGGTCGTATACCGGGATACCGTGGGATTTGAGACGCGTTTCCGAGGCAACCGAACTCGATACCGCGCCGTCGAACTTGTGCTTGATCGCTGCGAGGGCATCGATGAAGTAATTGGCGGTGGTGCCCGTGCCGACACCGACGATCGACTCCGCCTTGAGGTGAGGTTCGATAAACTGCACGGCATGTTCAGCGACTTGCCGCTTCTGGTCTTCAAGGTCCAAGCCTCTCCCTCCCATTGACGCGTTCGGCGTATGCTACCTTATTCACCATAGAATCAAAGCCGGGTACAAGCATGTCTTCATCGCTGGTCAACATTACCTTGCCCCAGCTCGTTATCGCGGCGTTGCCGGTTGTGCCGGTCGTGGTGCTCCTGGTGAAGTGGCAGCTGGCATGGGGCCGCGCGATTCACGCGTTGCTGCGTATGCTCGCACAGCTTCTGTTGGTCGGTTACGTGCTGACGTTCATTTTCGACGCCAGCGATTGGCGACTCGTGATCGGCGTGCTGGGTGTCATGGCGTTCACTGCGAGCTGGATCAGCGTGAGTGCTGCCAGTGAAAAGCGGCGGGCAATCTACCCCGCGGCTTTTGCTTCCCTGCTTCTCACTTGCGGGTTCATGATCGCACTCATCACCCAGGGCGTACTGGAAGCAACGCCCTGGTACGATCCCAAGGTCATCATTCCCCTCTCAGGCATGATCTTTTCCAATGCAATGAATGGGGTCAGTCTCGCCGCCGAGCGGCTCATCTCCGAACTCGACAACAGCGAGCCGTTTGAGGTTGCGCGGGGCAAGGCCTTGTCGGCAGCGCTCATTCCTGTGGTCAACGGCTTGTTTGCGGTCGGTCTTGTGTCGTTGCCCGGCATGATGACAGGCCAGATTCTCTCCGGTGTGTCGCCCCTGATTGCGGCCCGTTACCAGATTGTCGTGATGTGCATGTTGTTCGCGACCACCGGCGTCTCGTCTGCGATGTTCCTGGTGCTCGTACGACGCGCCCTGGGCGGCGCTACAACGTCCCTTTGACCTCGACGAGTATCTGTCCGCCAGTCACGCCGTCGACTTTGCGAATCGGGTAGCCAAAGTCGATATGGATGACCCGTAGTTTCTCGGTCTTCGACGGAACGAGACGGATGCCGAGCCCCGCGTCGGAAAGGAAGCCGACGTCGGTTGTTGGCGCGCCCTTTTGCCACACCTGCCCTGCGTCGAGGAAAGCCACGAATCCCACGTTGAACAGTGCGAACAACGAGTAGTCGGTGAAGAGTCGCTCTTCTGCCGTGAAGCGGTAACTGGCTCGGCCCGCGGCGAAGTTCGCCGGATAACCGCGCATGCCGTTGCTGCCTCCGAGAAGTACTTGCTTCTCGACAGACAGGTTCCAGGTATCAGTCACGTTGAGACCGAGGTAGAGCGTCCTGTCGTCTGTCTGTCCCAGGTGATAGTCGAGATTCAGGTCGATGCGCGTATCCTCGACCTTCCGGTTCGACAGGTTCCACCTGCCGGACCAGTTCAGTTCGGCCTGGAACAGTTTGCGAGAACGGGTTCGCAGGGTGTCGAAGTAGCGTCCCTCGAAGACGAGCCATGGATCGTCGACAACGGACAACCCGAACCGCGCCCGTAGCGCCCGCCCGAGTTGGAGGTCTTCGGTACGATGGATCTGGTTGATGTTGTAGCCGACGCCGTACTCGTCCTCGATGCGCTGGAACTCGATATACGGATAGATGAGCCGGCGATCCGGTGGCAGGCTGCCGAAGGTGTTCGGTGTGGCGGTAAAAACATTGTCCTCGTAGGCGATACCGTAGATGCGCCGATGCGCGACGCCGTCTTCGAGTCCCCGGCTCGTGCCGATCCAGGCGTCGATACCCTTGCGCTGCGACTGGACGTCGTGGACTTCCTCACCGAGATCCCACTGGTAATCAAGCGCCTTTTTCGATCGGACATTCACGCCCCAGGCGTTTGTCGTATCGAGTGCATAGAACGGCAATGAATAGCCTACGTCGCGGAGGAATCCGTCACTGTTCTGTTCGAAATGAGCCTTCAGCGCGTGTCGAGTGCCGCGAAAGTTGCCGTCGTCATAGTGCAGTAGGATGCGATTGCGTTCGATATCACGTGCATACGCGACCGCGATGCGACTCCCCATCCCGAGGAAGTTCGAGTCGTGGAACCCGAAGCCGGACTCGGACTTGCCGCCCGAGGTCTTCGCCTTGATCTCGGGCACCAGCGTCCAGCTTTGCTTCGCGATGACTTCGAGATCCACTGCGTTGTGGCACCGGGATACGACGCGAATGGCAGCGTCGGTCAAAAATGCCTGGCTACGGAGAATCCGTTCGCTCTCTTCGGCGGTGCGCTTGTCGATGACGTCCCCTTCCCTGAACAGGATGAGGTCCTTGATCACGACGGGCCTGGTGTCCGGATGGATGCGGTTGGCAAAGAGATAGAGAGCATTGTTCTCGTCATCATCGGCCGGGTCGAAGATTGGCAGCGTGTTGATGTAGACCTTGCCGACATGCTCTTGCCCTGTGAGGTCCGGGAGCGTGTTCCCCTGTCCCCACCGGTCGACGCGCGCCGTGAAGTCGTAACCGGCTGGCGCCGGTACGTAAACTGACTGCTCGCACGAATCGGTCGCAGGGTCCTGCACCGGCTCTGCCAGCGCGGGTGTCGCAGCGATGAGGCCGCAAATCAGGGCGGCGAGATGATACTTCACGGAGCCATGCCGGTAACAAGACGTGACACTGTGAGAGTGCAGGGCGGGAAAAATCATTCGCGGACCGAACCCGGTGTACAAACCAAGTATACTGCGTGGGGCCAGTTAACCGGGGGGCGCAGGTGGTCAGCCGATATATCAAAAAGATACTGGAAGCCGACGTGTACGACGTGGCCGAGCAGACACCGCTCGATCCGGCGCCGCTGCTTTCAGACCGGCTTGGCTCTCCCGTCTACCTGAAGCGCGAAGACCTGCAGCCCGTCTTCAGCTTCAAGATCCGTGGTGCGTACAACAAGATCAAGAAGCTTGATGCGGCATCGAGAAAGAAAGGGGTGATCACGGCGTCCGCCGGTAATCATGCCCAGGGCGTGGCGCTGGCCGCCACGCGGCTCGGGATCAAGTCGTTCATCGTGATGGGCAAAAACACACCGTCGATCAAGGTCAACGCCGTTGCACGACTGGGTGGCCACGTGATTCTGCACGGAGAAAACTACGACGAGGCGGCAGCCTGGGCGCGCAAGCTGGTTGGCGAGAAAGGGTATACCTATGTCCATCCCTTCGATGACCCGGAAGTGATTGCCGGCCAGGGTACGATCGGCATGGAAATCCTGCGCCAGCACAATGGCCCGCTGTCGGCGGTCTTCGCGCCGGTTGGTGGAGGCGGGTTGATCGGCGGCGTGGGAAGCTACATCAAATACCTCAGGCCAGAGGTAAAGATTATCGGCGTGGAGGCAGAGGGCTCGGCATCCATGTGGGCAGCGCTTGATGCCGGTCGTCGCGTCAAACTGTCCGCCGACGCGCTGGATCTCTTTGCAGACGGCACCGCGGTGGCGCAGGTCGGCAAGGAAGGCTTTGCGATTGCGCGCAAGGTTGTCGATGAAGTGATCAAGGTTTCCATCGATGAAATCTGTGCGGCGATCAAGGATATCTTCGAGGACACGCGCAGCATCGCGGAACCCTCGGGTGCGCTTGCCGTCGCAGGAATGAAAAAGTATCGCCAGCGTGAAGGCGCACTATCGGGGCCGAGCGTCGCGATTGTCAGTGGGGCGAACATCAACTTCGATCGTCTTCGCCACATTGCGGAACGAACGGAAATCGGTGAGCGCCGCGAGATGTTGCTGGGCGTGACCATTCCGGAAAAGGTCGGCAGCTTCCGCCGGTTTTGCAGCGCTATCGGGAAGCGTGCGATCACCGAATTCAATTATCGGTATGCCGACAGCGGTGGTGCGCATGTGCTGGTCGGTATCCAGACTTCGTCGGACCCGACCGATCGGGAGGGACTCCTGTCGCGAATTGGCGAACGCTACGAACTCGTCGATCTTTCCGATAACGAGATTGCCGTCCTCCACGTGCGTCACATGGTCGGAGGACGCGCGGCAGGCCTGTCGGATGAGCGCCTGTTCCGGTTCGAGTTCCCGGAGCGGCCCGGTGCTCTCCTTCGCTTTCTCACGGTGCTGGGCACCCGGTTCAACATCTCGATGTTCCACTACCGTAACCATGGCTCGGCCTACGGGCGCGTGCTTGTGGGTATCCAGGTGCCGGACACCGAACTTGCGCGCTTCCGCGCCGGGCTCGCGAGGATCGGCTATCGCTGCTGGGAAGAGAGCGACAACCCCGCCTATCGACTGTTCCTCGGCCCAATCGCATGAACGAGCACTTCACCGACAACGGCAGTTACTGGTTCGCCTCGATGGATCAGGTGGTTCCGCCGGAGCCCGCGACACTGCCGGCCTCCGTCGACGTCGCGATCATCGGTGGCGGGTTTACCGGCCTCTGGACGGCTTACTACCTGAAGTCGAAAAACCCCGGCCTCGATATCGCCGTTTTCGAAGCGCAGGTGGTGGGATTCGGCGCAAGCGGACGCAACGGCGGTTGGTGTACCGGGTCCGCGATGGGCATCGACCAGATGCTGGCAAGGCCGTCGCTGGTACCGAAGGCGCTTGCGATCGTTCATGCGATGCACGACACAGTCGATGAGGTGGGTCGCGTGTGCCAGGCCGAGAACATCGATTGCCACTTTGCGAAGGGCGGCACGGTGACCGTTGCGACGACGCCCTTCCATGCCACCGTCATGGCTGAGGAAGTACGGCACAAGCAGTCGATAGGTTATGGCGAAGGTGACTACGTCTGGTTGTCTGCTGAGGAAGCCGCGTCGCGCGTAGCAGTTTCACCGAATTACGGCGCCGTCTTTACGCCTCATTGTGCGGCGATTCATCCGGCGAGGCTGGTTCGCGGGCTGGCCGACGTGGTGCGATCGAAGGGCGTGCAGATATTCGAATTCACGCCTGTGCGGGAATTCTCACCCGGTTCCCTCACGACCTCGCGTGGAGTGGTGCGTGCCGGCCGAATCCTCCGTGCAACAGAGGGTTATACCGACACCTTGAAGGGAGAGGGCCGTAAACTCCTGCCGCTATATTCTATGATGGTCGCGACCGAACCTTTGCCGGATTCACTGTGGCGCGAAATCGGGCTTCGCCAGCGTGAGACCTTTGGCGACTTTCGCCGGCTGGTTACCTATGGCCAGCGGACGCTGGACAACCGGATTGCGTTCGGCGGTCGCGCAGGCTATTTCTTCGGATCGAAGATCAAGCCGGTCATCGACCCGTCCGACCCGGTATTCGATCGCGTTGAAGGCGTACTCAAGTCGCTCTTGCCGATGTTGTCAGGCACGCGGATCACGCATCGTTGGGGTGGACTGATGGGTGTTCCGCGACATTGGCGTCCACATGTTACGTTCGATGAACGGACCGGACTCGGCAGTGCGGGTGGCTACGTCGGCGAGGGCGTCGCCGCGTCGAATCTTGCCGGGCGAGTCTTGAGTGATCTCGTGACTGGCGCCGATACTGACCTCACGCGGCTTGCGTGGGTCGATGATGTGCCGAGGCGATGGGAACCCGAACCGCTGCGATATCTCGGTGCCGGTTCGATACAGTTTTTCGGTGATCGGGCGGACCGCGCGGAGCTTGCAACCGGCAAGCCTTCGAAGTTCTGGGGCAAGCTGTTCGAGCGATTCGTGCTGCGCTGATTACTTTGGCGGCGCGACCGCCACGCTGTCTGAAAGGTAGCGTTCGATCTCGCCGCGCATCGACATGGCGTCTTCATATCCACACTCGATGAGTTCAGTGAGAAATCCGGATTCGAACAGCAGGTAACTGGCGAGGCTTGCACCACCACCCCGCCTCGTTGCCCCGAGCGTGCGGAACAGGAAGCGCATGGAGCGCGGCAGGCTTTTTATGTGACGGCTGGCGACTTCGTCGAATGCTTTGGACGGCGTGATCGACATGACGTCGACTTCGTTCAGTCCCAGTCCGGCGCGGTCGGCGGGTGAAAGTCGCGCGATGACCTGGTTGAGTCGCATCATGGATTCGATGTCACCTTCGAGTGCATCGATAAATGAGCCGTTCATCAGGTGCATGCCCATCTGTGCAAGCGACGGCGAATGCGTGGTAGGTTCCCGGTGCGCAGGGTTTTCCTGCGGGTTGTGGCTGACGCCGATGACAAACAGCTTTCGTGCACCGAGATGCAATGCGGGAGAGAGCGGCGCGTTCTGGCGGACAGCGCCATCGCCAAAGTATTCCCGGTGAATGAGTACCGATGGGTAGATGCCGGGAATGGCCGCAGAGGCCATCAGGTGATCGAGTGACAATCGGCTCGGCACACCGACCCGGCGATGCCGTCGCCAGTTGCGCAGGTCATCGCGCCCCTCGAAGAAACTCACGGAATCGCCAGAGGTGTAGCCGAGGGCGGTAATGCAAAGCGCCGTCAGTTCACCCTGCGCGATGCGATCGGGCAATCGATCGAATCGAACGACGCGGCCCAACAGTTCACGAAGCGGCGTGTTGTCCAGCAGCGACCATGATTTACCGTCCACGTATCCGTTGTGCCACATCGAACGCAGCAGTGCGAACAGGGACGACATGACTGCGCCGGTACCGATCTCGTGAACTTCCGACGTTTCGAGCGAATGCCACAAGTCCCCGAGCAATTGAACGCCGTCGTGAAATCGATCGCTTTCGCACGCAAGCAAGGATGCATTGATGGCGCCGGCCGACGTGCCGCAGATTACCTGGAACGGATTGGCATTCGGTGAACCGAGTATCTCGGAGACGGCGCGCAGCACGCCAACCTGGTAGGATGCGCGCGCGCCGCCGCCGGAGAGTACAAGCGCGGTGGTCATATCTGCAGGCCGTTTCCCAACCGGTGTGATATATAGTGGATGCAATCAAATAACGAGAGGCATCGCCACGCAAGCCTTGGGACGAAAATACCTTTCGCTCGTCGTTGTGCTGCTCCTGGCTGCCTGGGGAGATGTTGTCATGGCGGACAAGGCGAGTGCAGGGTCGACAGTCGAGATTGTGAGAGGAGAGGTCAGCTCGGACATCGTGCCCTCTCCGGTTGCGTATGCGCTGCTCGCGCCGCCAGGGTTCCGTCAGATGAAGGACCTGCCGCTCGTCCTCAACCTGCATGGCGGTGGCGGAAACCGCGAGCGACTGGTCGAGCAGGCGCCCATGTGGGGAAAGCTGTGGCACGAGGGCACGATTGTGCCCGCGATCGTCGTGATGCCCTCGGTCACTGAACGTGGCTTCTACATGAACTTCCGCGACGGCAGCGAACGCTGGGAGGATTTCATTACCGGGCCGCTGATTGCTTACCTGCAAAAGACCTACCCGGCGTCGGCGAACCCGAAGAAGATCTTCCTCATGGGCGCCTCGATGGGTGGAATGGGATCGCTACGAATGGCGTTCCGTCATCCCGAACGCTTCGGCGCCGTCGCCGCGCTGGAACCCGGCATCGAACCGATCCTTTCCTGGGACGAAATGAAGCCGAAGCATCGCTTCTGGCGGGGAGATGCGCTGATGCACCAGGCTTATGGCGACCCGATCGACAAGGCGTTCTGGGCGGACAACAACCCGGCGAGTATCGTGACCCGCGACGCAGAGAGGATCCGTGCATCCGGCCTGCAGGTTTACATCGATGCGGGTGACGAAGACCAGTTCTGGCTATATGAAGGGGCGGAGTTCCTGCATCGCGTGTTGTGGGACTACAAGGTGAAGCACGAGTATCACCTTGTGCGCGGGGGCGACCATGTCGGCCCGTCACTCGGGCCGCGACACATCGAAGCCATCACGTTCCTGTTCCGATCGCTGCAGCCCTGGCAGGAAACGCCGCGCATGAAGATGGTCGACAGGATGCTCGATCCGCTCAAGGCGCGGATTGAAGGCAAGGACCACTACAACGAGTGAGCCTCAGGCCTCGTCGAGTTCCGGCGCGTCGCCTTCGTGAAACTGTCGATACTCTTCCTCGTACATGAAAAGGGCCGGGTCTTCGATTCGGTCGACGTAGAGCGTTCCGTAAAGATGATCGAACTCGTGCTGGAAGACCGTGGCGGTAAAACCTTCAGCGATAAGTGACTTCTGGTTGCCGCCCTCGTCGACATAGTCCACCTGGATCTTCTGTGGTCTCTCCACGTAGCCCATCATCCCGGGCACCGAGAGACATCCCTCCCAGTAGCCTGCGCGATCGTCTTCAAGCACCGTAATCTTCGGGTTGATATAGGCAGCGAAGGGCAGCGCAGGCACCTCGCCATAGCGCGTCGGCGTCTCGGGGATTTCGATGACAGCAACCTGCCACCCGAGATTCACCTGGGGCGCTGCGAGGCCGATGCCGTTCGCGGCATACATCGTCTCCTTCAGGTCGGCCACCATCTGCCGAAATTCCGGTGTGCCGATCTTCTCGACCGGGTAAGGTTCGGCGACCTTGCGAAGAGTGGGATGACCCATTCTGATGATGCGAAGTACTGTCATGTGTGCTTTCCGTCCCGGGTCCCCGGTTTCAAAGTAAATGCTTACTTGCCGACGAACGGCGTGTTTTCAAGGTATCAAAGCACCATTTCGGCGCATTTATTTGATCTTTACCTATTGATTAATATCACCTGTGGTTATATGGTAACCAGCCTCTGGTTAATGGTGCTTTGCAATAAAAGGAATTTGGAAGGACCACAATGAAGAAGAAGCCGGATCTGGTATTCCTGATCTTTGTCATTTTCGGTCTCGGTGTTGCCGTCAACGCGGTCGCCCAGGCCCTCGGGTTCTAGAAACCCGAAAAAACTCAAGCTCCGTGGCGACTGCGTCCAGCGGGACGTCCCAGCTGTTCGCCTCGTAGTCCGACATCTCTTGTAGCGCATAGGCCAGTCCCACCAGTTGCGGACGGTGAAAGCGTGCCCGGCCGCCAAACGTCCGATCGTAGAAGCCCTGGCCCATGCCGAGTCGTGCCCCGCGCCGGTCGAACCCCACCAGTGGAACGAACACGATGTCGAGCATGTGGGGTGCTATCTCCGTACGTCGTGTGTAGGGCGGCTCCGGGATGCCGTAGCGGTTCAGGACCATCACATCGTCGAAGGGGCGGTGCAGGACGAACGAGAGAGGATGGTGGTGCCACGGACTGGTATCGGTGATCACAGGGAGATAGCAGTGCTTGCCCATGGATGCGGCGTTCGCCATCAGAAGGGTCGGATCCATCTCGCCGTCTTCCGGCATATAAAAGGCCACGTGACGCGCGCGAAGGAACGACAGGTCGGTCAATATGCGCCGGCAAAGTGCCTGCGATGCAGCACTCGCGTCAGGCGGTGACACGGACCTGCGCTGTGCGCGGAGCTGCTTTCTGAGTTCTCGGCGTGACATGGATTGATGTGGCGTTTCGAGTTCCCCAAGTTGCCGCTGTCGGGCGGCCCTCTTGAACCCAGCGGTTCAAGGCGGAGGTCTCTAACTGACCGTCAGGCTTCCCGCAAAGCGGACATGCTCATCGGCCCGGAAAAAGACCCCCTGGGTTTCGCTTATAGGGTCGAGGACAGATCGACTGGCTAACAACCCAGGGAATAGCAACAATTATAGTCGCTATGACCCGGGAACGATATCGCGCTTGATCCGCTTCAACGCCTGGTCCAGCTTGGTGGTCAGCGAAGCGATTTCAGCGGCCTGGGCGGCGACCACGTCGTCCGTCTTGCGAGACTGGTCGAGAAAGTCATTCGCAATGTTGAGCGCGGCCATCACGGCGATGCGATCGAGGCCGAGCACACTGCCCGCGGATTTGATTTCGCGCATCTTTGTGTCGAGAAAGGAAGCCGACTGCTTGAGCGCGTCGATTTCTTCGGGTTTGCAGTTGACCTGGTACTGCCGGTCGAGGATCGAGACAGTGACGGTTTGGACGGCCATGGCGAAAATCTCAGTCTTGTTCGAGCGCCTTGAGGCGCATGATCATCGCCTCGACCTTGCTCTTCGCGAGCTCGTTCTTTTCGATGAGACGGGTGCGTTCTCGAAGCAAGGTGTCCCGATCTGCCTCTGCGCTGGCGCTCTTCTTGCCAAGTTCGTCGCAGAGTTGAATCAGTTCGTCAATTTTCGCTTCCAGGTCTTTTATTTCCAACGAAATTCCCCCGACCCCACGTCGAAAGTCACTATAAATCGAGTCCAGATTGAAGGTCAAACGAGTTCAGGGCGCACGCGCGCCGTGGTATCGTCCGCCGATGGATCGCGTGACATACCAGCAACTGCTCGACTGGACACAAACCGAGGGCATCGGCCATCACCCGTCCGAGGTTCATGGCCTGGTCACCGGTTGGGTCTGCGCGGGGGCCGGTGGCGATGCGGGCGGATTCCGGGCCGGCCTTGCGAATTGGCTCGACGCCGACCCGGACAACAGCACGTTTCGACAGATCGAAACGATTCGAGAGCAAGCGACCACCGACCTCGCCGATGAGGAACTGGGTTTCAGGTTGCTCATGCCGCAGGACGATGTTCCCTTGGCTGAGCGTACGAAGGCGATCAGCCAGTGGTGCACCGGATTTCTTTCAGGGTTCGGCATGACCGGTCGCTACCGCCAATCGGAGCTTTCCGGTGAACTGGCAGAAATCCTCACGGATCTTTCCCGCGTCTCACAGATCGAAGAAGACGTACCGGATGATGAAGAAAACGAGGCAGACCTGACCGAGATCATCGAGTTTGTTCGCATGGCAGCGCTGCTCGTCTACACAGAATGCGCGCGATCGATCCATTAACCAGTTCAAGGAAACCGTCTCGTGTCACAACCCATGACGCGCCCCAAGGCAGCACCGAGGTTTAACAGACAGGAATTTGCCAAACGCCGGCGAGAGCTGATGGCACTGCTCGAGCCCGGGAGCATTGCAATACTGCCGAGCGCTCAGGTCATGGATCGCAACAACGACGTGACCTTTCCCTTCCGCCAGGACAGCGACTTTATATACCTGACCGGATTCATGGAACCCGAGTCCGTCTTCGTCCTGGTGCCCGGCCGTGAGCATGGCGAGGCGATTCTCTTCTGCCGCGAGCGCGACCCGGACCAGGAGCGGTGGCACGGCAAGATCACCGGCCCGGAGAGAGCGATGCAACTGTACGGCATTGACGACGCTTTCCCGATCTCGGATATCGACGACATCCTGCCGGGGCTGATTGAAGGCAAGAACAAGCTCTATTACGCGATGGGCGCCAACCCTGAGTTCGACGCCAGGGTAATCGGGTGGGTCAAAGGGATCAGCGGCAACAAGCAGAGTGGAACGCGACCGCCGGGTGAGTTCGTGCAGCTTGGGCAGTATCTCCATGAACTCAGGCTCTTCAAGAGTGCCCAGGAGATAGAGGTGATGAAACACGGCGCGGAGATCACCGGCCGCGCCCATCGTCGGCTGATGACGAGCGTCACACCCGGCATGCAGGAATACCAGCTGGAGGCCGAGTTCCAGCACGAACTGACGATGTCCGGTGCGCGCTCGCAGGCATATCCCGCGATCGTCGGCGGCGGCGAAAATGCGTGCATCCTTCATTACATATCCAACGATGAAACCCTGCGTGCCGGTGATCTCGTTCTCGTAGACGCAGGGGCAGAGTACGAGTACTACGCGTCGGACGTCACGCGTACGTTCCCGGTGAGCGGCAAGTTCACAAAGGCACAGAAGGCGGTCTACAACGTTGTGTTGAACGCGCAGCTTGCGGCGATCGAAGCGGTCAAGCCCGGCAATCACTGGAACCAGCCGCACGAGGCGGCGGTTCACGAACTCACGAGAGGGCTTGTTGAACTGGGGTTGCTTGAAGGTGACGTCGACGAGTTGGTCGCCTGCGAAGCGTACCGCAAGTTCTACATGCACCGTACCGGGCACTGGCTGGGCCTCGACGTCCACGATGTCGGCGAGTACCGCATTGATGATACGTGGCGCGTCTTCGAACCGGGCATGGTGACCACGATCGAACCTGGCCTCTATATCTCCGAGGAACTCGAAGACGTGCCCTCGAAATACCGGGGCATCGGCATCCGGATTGAGGACGATGTGCTGGTCACGGCAACCGGTAACGAGGTGATTACGGCAGGCATACCGAAGACGGTGGAGGAGATCGAGGCATTGATGGCGGGAGAGTCACTGTGAACCGGGTCGATGTCCTCATCGTCGGCGGAGGCCTGATGGGGCTCGCGCTGGCGCGGGCGCTCGAACCTTCGCGCTTTACACTCGCCCTCGTTGATGCCGGCGCGCCGCCGTCGTTACCGCCGGCAACTGAGGTCGAAGTCTCGGGTGCACATGTGCGCTCTGGCGTCGATCCCCGGGTGAGCGCCATGAGCCCGTCGTCAGTCGCATTGTTGACCCGTCTGGGCGGCTTGCCTTCGGGCGAATTCGTTTGCCCCTTTACTCGCATGTCAGTCTGGGATGCCGGCGGTACCGGCAGGATCGAGTTCGACGCCGGCGAAATCAAGGAGCCCGCATTGGGTACCATCGTCGAGAATCGCCGGATGCTGGTGGCGCTTCTGTCGGCCGCGATGAAGCAGGACAACCTGGAGATCCGGCACGGCACCACGATCGCCGCGATAGAACGCTCCACTGACGGCTACACGGTAGACATCGGCAATGGCGAGACGATCGAGTGCAGCCTCCTCGTCGGCGCAGACGGCGGCAACTCCATTGTGAGAAAGGCTTGCGGCATTCGTTCGGTCACGTGGGAGTATGACCAGAAGGCCATCGTCACGACAGTCATGACCGAGGCGCCGCATCGCGGCGTTGCGCACCAGCGCTTTCTTTCGACCGGGCCGCTCGCATTGTTGCCGCTCGCGAGCGACAACCTTGTATCGATCGTGTGGTCGTCGACCCGGGCGGAATCTTTGCTCGCACTGACTGACGAAGATTTTTGCGAGCAACTCTCCGAGGCGAGCGAGTTTGTACTGGGACGCGTTGTCGCGACCGACGATCGCTTTGCGTTCGGGCTTCGCCAGGCGCATGCGGTGCGCTATGTCCGGCCCCATCTCGTCTTGGTCGGGGATGCGGCACATACGATACATCCGCTCGCCGGACAGGGCGCGAACCTTGGCCTCGCGGACGTGTCGAGCCTTGCAGGGGTGCTGAACGATTGCCATTTTTCGGGCCAGTCACCAGGCGACATACACGTGTTGCGTCGTTACGAGCGCGCCCGCGCGCCGGCCAACGCGGTTACCGGACTCGCCATGGAGGCCTTCAAGCGGCTCTACGGGAACGAACATCCGCTCGTCATCTGGGCGAGAAACGCAGGTACGCGGATGGTGGGCGCGAGCCCGAACATCAAGTCGCTGCTCATGCGTTGGGCTGCAGGCCGCTGAGGGGCGCGGCCCCGCCAAAGTCAAAGACGCTTCAAGGCGCAGGTGAGGTTATCTCACTGTTCCGCCACACCCTAAACCGATAGAATACGGCGTTTTCAAGCAGCCGGTAACCAATGGGACAGCGGACCCCGATATACCCCCTGCACGTCGAGGCCGGGGCGAAGATGGTCGACTTCGGTGGATGGGACATGCCCATCCACTATGGGTCCCAGATCGAGGAGCATCATGCTGTCCGGCGCGATGTCGGCATCTGTGACGTGTCGCACATGACGGTCGTTGATGTTGCCGGCAAGGACGCGCGTGCGTTCCTGCGCCATCTCCTTGCCAACGACGTTGCGCGTCTCGATGCAAAGGGCAAGGCGCTCTACAGCCCGATGCTGAACGAAGCCGGCGGCATCCTGGATGACCTTATTGTATATCGCGGCGAAACGGACGCGTCTTATCGCCTCGTGGTGAACTGTGCGACGCGCGACAAGGATCTCAAGTGGATCGCCGCCCAGTCGAGCGCATTCGATGTCGAAGTCAAAGAGAGACAAGACCTTGCAATCCTCGCCGTACAAGGGCCGAACAGCCTGGAACACGTGAAGGCGCTACTTGACGCAGACGGCGTATCGCGGCTCGAAGGACTCGTCCCCTTCACGAGCGCCGACTGGCAGGACTGGATGCTCGCGAGAACCGGATACACCGGTGAGGTTGGTATCGAAATTATCCTGCCGGGTGAAGCGGCACCCGCCGTCTGGAGAAGGTTGACCGCCGCCGGGGTGGCGCCCGTGGGGCTCGGTGCGCGGGACACGCTTCGGCTCGAGGCCGGCATGAACCTCTACGGCCAGGATATGGATGAGACCGTGACGCCCTATGAATCCAATATCGCGTTTACGGTTGTGCTCGACGACCATGAGTTTGTCGGTGCCACCAGGCTGAGAGAGCAGAAAGTCGCTGGCGCACCGCGCCGGTTAACCGGCCTCGTGATGACCACGCGGGGTGTGCTGCGTGCACATTACCCGGTCTTCGCAGGCGATCAGCAAGTGGGAGAAATCACGAGCGGGGCGTTCTCACCGACCCTCTCGCATTCGATCGCGCTGGCGCGCCTGGACCAGGGGGCTACCGGCGACCTTGCTGTTTCGATTCGCGGAAAGATGCACCCGGTGATCGAGGTCCGGCCACCGTTCGTAAGGAACGGCAAGCAGGTCTACAAGCCTGCGCGGCGCGGCTGAAGGAAAACGTTAACCCAATAATCAGGAAAACCAAGACAGGGGATTGAATATGGCCGAGTTTCCTGGCGATTTGAAATACGCCGAGTCCCACGAGTGGGCGCGCCTTGAGGCCGACGGCACGATAACCGTAGGCATCACCGATCATGCCCAGGAATCGCTCGGCGATGTCGTCTTCGTGGAACTGCCGGAAGTCGGTACGGAACTCGATGCGAAGGCCGAGGCCGGTGTGGTCGAGTCAGTCAAGGCGGCATCTGACATTTACGCGCCCGTCAGCGGCACCGTCACAGCAGTCAATAGCAAGCTGGAAGACGAACCGGAGACAGTCAACGAGTCGCCTTACGATGACGGCTGGTTTTTCAAGCTTCAGCCGAAAGACGTGGGCGAACTCGATTCGCTCTTGTCGGCGGATGAATACGAGACGGTCTGCGAAAACGAAGAAGACCACTGATCCTGGAGGAATGAACTAGATGCCATTCGTGCCGCATACGCCTGAAGACGAGCGAATCATGCTCGAGAGGATCGGCGTGGACTCGATTGAAGCGTTGTTCGACGAGATCCCGAACGAACTCCGGGCGGGTGTCTTGCGGCAAACCCCGAGTGCCATCACTGAGATGGAACTCATGCAGCTGATGAATCGCCGAGCCAGGCGGGACGAGGTGGAACTCTCCTTCATCGGTGCAGGTGCGTATGAGCATCACATTCCGGCTGCAGTCTGGGATCTCGTCAGCCGCGGTGAGTTCATGACGGCCTACACGCCCTACCAGGCAGAAGCGAGCCAGGGAACGCTGCAGGTCATCTACGAGTTCCAGACCATGATGTCCCGATTAACCGGCATGGACGTGGCGAATGCGTCGGTTTACGAGGGGGGCTCTGCGCTCGCCGAGGCGACGCTGATGGCCGTCAGGGCCAACAAGAAGAACAAGTCGAATCGCATTCTTGCACTGGGGACCGTTAACCCGCGATACCTGGAGGCTACCCGCAACATCGTCAGCAACCAGGATATCGAAGTCGACCTCGCCCCGTGGTCCGATGCCACCGGCACAGTCGATCCGTCGCTTGCCGGCTTCGATGCGTCCGAATACGCAGCGATCGTCATCGGTTACCCGAACTTTTTCGGCGGGCTCGAAGATGTCGATGCGATTACAGACTGGGCTCACGCGGGTGGCGCGCTGGTCATCGGGGCCGCCAACCCGATGGCGCTTGCACTGCTCCGCCCGCCGGGTGAATGGGGCGAGTCCGGCGCCGACATCGTTGTCGGTGACGCGCAGCCCTTTGGCATTCCGGTAGCTTCAGGTGGACCCTACTGCGGTTTCATGTGTTGCACGACAGCGCTCGTTCGGCAGATGCCCGGCAGAATCATCGGGCAGACTGTCGACCTCGATGGGCGCCGCGGGTTTGCCCTGACCCTGCAGGCGAGGGAGCAACACATTCGTCGGGCGAAAGCGACGTCGAACATCTGCACGAACCAGGGATTGCTCGTCACCGCCGCGACCATCTACATGAGCCTGATGGGTGACGAGGGGATCGCGAGCGTTGCGAGCCAATGCCACCAGGGGCTCGGTGTATTGCTCAGCCGGATTGAGGGCATCGATGGCGTGTCGCGCCGGTTCGATGGTCCCGTGTTCCACGAGGCTGTGATCAGGTTGCCGATGCCGGCCAGCGAGGTCCTGCAGCACATGGCCGCAGACGGCGTGCTGGGCGGGTACGACCTGGGTGAGGTCGACCCTGCACTCGCCGACTGCATGCTCACCAATGTGACCGAGGTGCGCACAGAGGCTGACCTCGATCGTTTTGCCGCGTGTCTCCAGTCTGCAGTGAGGGCCGCCTGATGTTGATTTATGAACTATCGAGCGCCGGACGCCGTGCACGTGCACAGTTCAAGCCAGCGCCAGCGTGTAACGACTTGCCGGAAAAGTTCAAGCGCAAGACGCCCGCCGGCTTGCCAGAGGTTTCGGAGTTGCAGGTGGTTCGCCACTATACGAATCTCTCGAAAAAGAACTTCTCTATCGATGGGCAGTTTTACCCGCTCGGTTCCTGCACCATGAAGTACAATCCGCGCGGGGCACATCGGGCGGCGAGTATTCCCGGTTTCCTCGCGCGCCATCCTCTTGCGCCGGAAGCAGTCAGCCAGGGTTTCCTGTCGTGCCTCTTCGAATTGCAGGAATACCTGAAAGATGTCACCGGCATGAAGTCGGTTTCCCTGACACCTATGGCGGGCGCGCAGGGTGAGTTTGCCGGTGTGGCGATGATTCGTGCGTATCACGAGAAGCGCGGCGATTTCGAACGAAACGAGATCCTCATTCCGAACGCGGCGCACGGGACGAATCCCGCGACAGCGGTGATGTGCGGATACAAGGTTCGCGAAGTGGCGGTCAATCGTGACGGCGACGTGGATGTCGACGCGCTGAAAGCGGCCCTCGGTCCCCATACCGCGGGACTGATGATGACCAATCCATCAACCTGCGGTGTCTTTGAACGGCGCATCCAGGAAATCGCGTCCGCCGTCCACGAAGCCGGTGGGCTGCTCTATTACGACGGCGCGAACCTGAACGCGATCCTCGGTAAGGTCAAGCCGGGCGACATGGGGTTCGACGTCCTGCATATGAACCTGCACAAGACGTTCGCGACGCCTCACGGCGGTGGCGGGCCTGGCGCAGGACCCGTGGGCGTTGGGCCGAGGCTGGCACCATTCGTGCCGACACCGATTGTCGGCAAGCGTGAGCAGGATGGTGAGGACTACTACTATTGGGTCGGCAAGGACGAATTGCCGGACTCGATCGGCAGTCTCTCCGCCTTCATGGGGAATGCGGGCATTCTCCTTCGCGCTTATGCCTATGCGCGGCTGCTCGGCCGTGAGGGTATGGAGCGGGTCGGCGATTACGCCACGCTGAACGCCAACTACATGGCGAAGTCGATGGCTGATGCCGGTTTCAAACTTGCCTATCCCGCGCGTCGCGCAACGCACGAGTTCATCGTGACCATGCAGCGCGAGGCGAAAGAGATGGGCGTCAATGCGATGGACTTCGCAAAGAGACTGCTCGACTACGGTTATCACTCGCCGACGACCTACTTCCCGCTGCTCATTCCCGAGTGCCTGCTCATCGAACCGACGGAAACCGAAACCCGCGAGGAGATAGACGGCTTCGTTGCAGCAATGGCGGCGATCCTGGAAGAGGCAAAGACCAATCCTGACCTTGTGAGATCGGCGCCCGTTTCCTTGCCGGTCAAGCGACTTGACGATGTCAAGGCGGCACGCGACCTGAATCTTGTTTACAAGGCCGCCGGCTAACGGGACAGGTGGGTCGCGAACGATTCCAGTTGGTGGCCGATTGACGAGAAGAGCAGCGGTAGCCGCGCGCGTTGGGCTTCGGTCATGTCCGTGCTGCTGACGAGCGTGCCCGCTTCGCCCAATGCCGATTCGAGATTGTCTGCAGCCTGCTCGTCACGCGCACGCAGCAAGTCCATGAGTTTGCCGTCTGGCTCGAAGACATCCTGCAAAACCTTCGTTTCCGCGGCGAGGCTCATCCGGGAAGATTGGCTGAATTCACAGTGTCCGTGGTCAGCATCGACGATCAGGCTGGCCTGCCGGAATGCGCCCTGGGCCGACTGTTGCGCACGCAACAGTAACCGCGTGAGATAGTCGCCCTCGGGTGGCCGTGACGCCTCGACATCATCGAGGAATGCATCGATCCGTTCACGCAAATCCGAGGAAAGTACCTGCACGAGTTGCCTTCGGCGCATTACCTGTTCGGCGTGCGCCGGATCATCCTCGTTGGCCGGGATGAAGTCCGTGACCGGGCGAAGGAATGCATAGTACTCAAGTGGATGGAAACCGAGGCTTACCTCTTCTTTGTCAGTGATGCCGTTTTGTTCTGCAAGGGTCGCCGCACTGATATCCAGGGTCGTGTCCATCACGATGCCGCTGTCGGGGTAGCCCGGCAGCGAATCCAGGAAGCCGGGTTCGATCGGCCAGGCGTCGATCCGAAACGTGCCGGCGAGCACCGCGTCGTCCAGGACCAGGTCGTGGATCTGGACCCACGCATCATGCGCGTTTCGCCACGCGTCCTGTAGCGCTGCACGGCTGTCGTCATCCGGATGCGCGAGGAAAGCATTGACGGCATTGTCGAGACGGGCGAGCGTGTCGCGTGCCCGCGCCGTGTGTTCCCGCCTCAGCGAATCGACGTGAGTCCGTACGGCCTCTACGTCCTCGGCGTGCGGCGCGTTCGATACCTTCGGCTGTTCCGGCATCCCGCAGGCAGTGAGGCAGGCAAAGCCGACGACGAGAGAAGCTGTTCTCAGCTTCGCAGCGAGATGATAGGCCACTTGCGTTCCTGCGCCACGCGGCGGAGTTCGGGGTCGGGGTCGACGGCGACCGGATTGTCGACGAGTTCGAGCATCGGTATGTCGTTGCGTGAATCGGAATAGCAGTAGCTGCCGGCGAGTGTCTGCCCGGTTCGCTCGAGGAATTCGTTGATTCGGATGACTTTCCCTTCGCGGAACGACGGTACACCCACGATCTCGCCCGTATACCGACCATCCCGCACCTCAGGGACCGGAGCGATGAGGTGTTCGACGCCGTAGAACGTCGCGATGGGACGGGTAATAAATTCGATCGTGGCGGTCACCACGATGACCTCGTTGCCTTTGGCCCGGTGCTCCGCGAGCAGCGCCTCGGCCCTGGGCAGCAACATGGGGCGAACTCGCTCTTCGAAGAATTGATCGCGAATCGCCTCGAGTTCAGGCATTGTCAGGCGCGAGAGCAGCAGGCAGGAAAAGCGCATGTAAGCGTCGATGTCGAGTTCGCCGCGCTTGTAGTCCTCGTAGAACGCTGCATTGCGCGCCTTGTGTTCTTCAGGATCGACCAGGCCGCGGTCAGCGATGAAATCGCCCCACGCGTGGTCGCTGTCCGCGGAGATCAGGGTCTCGTCGAGGTCAAAAAACGCCAATGCCAAATCGCTTACTCCATGATAGCCGGCGTCATCGGCGGTTTGCTCGACGCCCGAGATTCAGGGACAATGATTTCAAAGTCGTGATCTGGCAGTCAACAAGGATTCTTGTCGGTCTCGGCGCGCTTATCGGACAGGTACACTCGTGATCGACTCAGATGGATATCGGCCCAACGTTGGCATTATCGTCGCCAACGACCGGGGCCAGGTCCTGTGGGCGAGACGCGTTGGGCAGGATGCCTGGCAGTTTCCCCAGGGCGGCATCAAGACGAACGAATCGTCGGAGGCCGCGCTTTACCGTGAACTCAAGGAAGAGATCGGCCTTGCCCCCGAGGCTGTCGAAATCATGGGCTGTACGCGCGGTTGGTTGCGTTACCGTTTGCCGAGGCGACTGCTCCGGCAAAACAATTCGAGCTTTGTCGGCCAGAAGCAGAAGTGGTTCCTGCTTCGCATGCTGGCGGAGGACCATGCAGTTTCCTTTACTCATTCCGAGACCCCCGAGTTCGACCACTGGCAATGGGTCAGTTACTGGTATCCGCTCGGCCAGGTTGTGGCCTTCAAGAAGGACGTTTACAGGAGGGCGATGAAGGAACTCGCCCCGCATCTCTCGCGATGTCTGAAACACTAGGCAGCACCGAAGGGCGCTCGATGCTCGAGACGTTGCGTCGCGTCATCCAGGAGGTGAACGCGGCGCGAGACCTGAACACGGCGCTCGATATCATCGTCGATCGTGTCCAGCGCGCGATGGGGACGCAGGTTTGCACGGTCTACCTGCTGGACCAGGAGCGCCAGAGATACCTGTTCATGGCGACGCGCGGCCTTAATCGCGAGGCGGAAGGCAAGGTGTCGCTCGACCTGCACGAGGGCCTCGTCGGTCTCGTCGGCGAGCGCGCCGAACCGATCAACCTGGAAAACGCGCCAAGCCATCCGCGGTATCACTACGTCAAGGAAGTCGGCGAAGATCCGTTCAACGCGTTTCTCGGCGTGCCGATAATCCACCACCGCAAGGTGCTGGGCGTGCTGGTTGTCCAGCAGCAGGAAGCGAGACGCTATGACGAGAGCGAAGAAGCCTTCCTGATCACGTTGTCGGCGCAGCTTGCCGGCGTGATCGCACATGCGCGCGCGACCGGCGAACTGACGATGGCGGACGCGACGCGACTGCCGGCAAAGCGCTTTCCGGGCAAGGCCGGCGCGCCGGGGGTAGCAATCGGCAACGCGGCGGTCGTCTATCCGCAGGCGGAGCTCTATACCGTGCCGGACCGAAAGGCGGTCGACCCGGCGGCGGACATCCTGCAGCTGCGCGAAGCCGTCGACGCCACGCGGCAGGAAATCCGCGACGTATCGGACAAACTGAAGGATCGCCTTCGCCCTGAAGAACTCGGTCTGTTCGACGCGTATGTTCACATGCTGGACGACACCGCGATCACCGGTGAAGTCATCGAACTGATCGAGGGCGGCGACTGGGTACAGACAGCACTGCGCAAGGTGATCGACAACCACGTGAGCAATTTCCGGTCGATGGAAGATGAGTACCTGCGGGAAAGGGGTACCGATGTCCTGGACCTCGGCCGGCGGGTACTCGCGAAACTGCAGAGCAACGAAGAGAAGCGCGCGGATTTCCCGCCGGACACGATCCTGGTCGCCGAAGAACTGACGCCGTCGATGGTGGTGGCCGTGCCGAGAGACCGGCTGAAGGGCCTCGTGTCGGTCAGGGGATCGCCCAGTTCACACGTCGCCATCCTGGCGAGGGCGATGGACTTGCCGACGGTGGTCGCGGTGGAGGACCTGCCCGTCTCGCTGCTCGAGCAGAAGCCGATGATCATCGACGGCTTCCAGGGACTCGTCATCACGCATCCGAACGACGAGCAACTGGCGTTTTACCGTGGCGTGGTCGAAGAAGAAGCGGCGCTGGTTCAAGGCCTCTCGGAACTCAAGGATGCACATGCCGAGACCCGCGATGGACATCGCGTTCGCCTGTGGGTCAATACGGGCCTCATGACGGATGTCGTGCGGTCGCTTGATCGTGGCGCGGAAGGCGTCGGCCTGTATCGCACCGAGATCCACTTCATGATGAACGATCGCTTCCCGACCGAAGAGGAGCAGCGGCTCATTTACCGGGAGCACCTCAAGGCATTCGCGCCGCGGCCGGTGACGATGCGCACCCTCGACATCGGTGGCGACAAGGCGCTACCTTACTTTCCGATCGAGGAGGAGAACCCTTTTCTGGGCTGGCGCGGGATAAGGGTGTCACTCGATCATCCCGAGATCTTCCTCTCGCAGGTTCGCGCGATGATTCGCGCCAACGAGGGGATCGATGCATACCTGCGCATCATGGTGCCGATGGTGAGCAGTATTGCCGAGGTCGATGAGGCGCAGCGTCTGATCAGCCAGTGCTATCGTGAGCTGATCGAAGAAGGCGTTGAAGTCGAGATGCCGGATGTCGGCGTGATGATCGAGGTACCCGCGGCGGTCTACCAGGCGCGGGACATTATTCGCCGGGTCGATTTTCTTTCGGTAGGCAGCAATGATTTGATCCAGTACATGCTCGCGGTCGATCGCAACAATGCGCGCGTCGCCGAGCTCTACCAGGAGTTCCATCCGGCTGTCCTGCAGGCATTGAAGCAGGTCGTGGACGCGTGCCATGCCGAGAAGAAATACCTCGGCATCTGTGGCGAGATGGCGGGCAATCCCTCGGCTGCCATCCTGCTCATGGCGATGGGTTTCGACGTGTTGTCGATGAACTCTACCAACCTGCTTATGGTCAAGTGGGCCATCAGGTCATTCGAGATGGCGAAGGCGAAGCGGATGTTGAACAAGGTGCTGAAGATGGACAACGCCTGGCTCATCAAGAACTACGTGGACGACCAGCTCCGCAAGGCCGGCCTCGGCCAGATCCTGCGCAACAAGGCGATCAGCTAGCGACCTCGAACGCGTATCGGTGGACGCGATCGGCTTCGCCCATCGGCCTGAAGTTTCTCTCTTCGAAGTAAGCGCTGCCATCCGCCTCGATTTTGACCACGGTCGAGGCGCTCGTGCCGTATCGCTCGGTTGCGATGAAGCTCTGGGAAAAAGGCTTGCCGTCCCCGTTGCAGAACAGGATGTCAAAGAGCGAGGAAGGCGGAAAACCGTCTCCCGACAGTTTCGAGATTTGCTTTCGTCCCCGGATGACCTTGGGCCAGTCACAATCGAGCAACTGGTTGGAGAGGCCATAGAATCCGGGTGCGAGCCGACGCACCTTCCCCTCCCGGTTGCTGTAGTAGCAGGTCGAATCACCGTCGCTTACGAGCAGGTTGAAGCCGCGATAGTTTGCGCCGTTTCGTGCGACAGACTCGAGGTAGGGTTCCGGCGCCATGCGCCCGGTCAGGAAGTTTTTCGTGAGCTCGCCGCGTGAGCCCGGCGGCAAGGGGTCCGGGGGATCTTCCCTGAAGTTCGTCACCGCGGCAAATCGGCCGGTACGCGTTATGCCGAGCCAGGTACCGCCTGCCTCCAGGTCGCGCCCGCCGAGGACGTCCGGCGCGTCGCGCCACCAGGATGCCTGTTCGGTCGGCCGGGCATACTGCTCGTCACGGTTCGCTGCAACCACGAGCCTGTGTCGTTCGTCGGGATCGATTCCGAATAGGATCAGGCACATGGTTTGTTGCTTGGCTGCAGGTCGCTGAAATCGCAAGTTTAGCAGACGAGACATGTATAATGCGCCCTTTGCCCGGTTCAGGCGGACCCGGCCCAACCCGGAACACGACACCAAGATTCTCCCGTGTGGAAATACCCCGACATAGATCCGGTCATCATCAGCATCGGACCCTTGGCCATTCACTGGTACGCGATCAGTTATATGGTGGGCATCGGCGTTGTGTGGTGGCTCTTGTCGCGACGCGTCAAGGCGAGGTCGTTGCCCTGGACTGGTGACGACATCGCAGATCTCGCGTTTTACGGCATGCTCGGCGTGATCCTGGGCGGGCGGATCGGCTACATGCTGTTCTACAACTTCGACGTCCTGCTGGACAAGCCGCTCACGATCTTCCGGATATGGGAAGGCGGCATGTCTTTTCATGGTGGCATGCTCGGCGTGTTGGTCGCGATGTTCGTTTATGGAATACAAAAGCGTCGTCACTTCTTCGACATTACGGATTTCATCGCACCCGCGATTCCAATTGCCCTGGGCTGCGGCAGGCTCGGCAATTTCGCGAACGCGGAGCTGCCCGGGCGTGTCACGGACCTGCCCTGGGGCGTGGTCTATCCGGGTGACGTGGTAGCGCGCCATCCGTCGTCTCTCTACCAGTTTATCCTCGAGGGACCGGTGCTCTTCACGATCCTCTGGACGTTCAGCATGAAACCGAGACCGCGAATGGCGGTCTCCGGCGCATTTCTGGTGGGGTACGGTTGCCTGCGCTTCATATCGGAGAACTTCCGCGCCCCGGACCCGCAGCTTGGCTTTATCGCATTCGGTTGGCTGACAATGGGCCAGCTTCTTTGCGTGCCGATGGTTTTGTTCGGCATCGCGTTTTTGTTATACAGCTATCGAACCCAAACACCTGGAACGATCGGGAAGAACCTATGATCATCAAACCACGCGTCAAGGGATTTCTCTGTACAACGGCCCATCCGGTCGGTTGTGAGCAGGACGTCCGTAACCAGATTGCACACGTCAAGGCAGGCGGTCCCATCGAAGGCGGGCCGAAGCGGGTGCTGGTTATCGGCGCCTCCGGCGGCTACGGACTTGCATCCCGGATCTCGGCCGCCTTCGGGTCCGGTGCATCGACGATCGGCGTCTTTTTCGAGCGCCCGGCGTCCGGTGCGCGCACCGCCTCG